>NZ_JBAPPI010000831.1:0-6967 GCF_049280035.1 Mycobacterium sp.
ACAAAACCACGATGGTGACGGCGTTGCTGGGGTTGTCGACGGCGAAGGAGTATCGCGGTTCGGCGATGAAATAGACCAACAGCGCCCCGGACAGCATGCCCGCCAGCACGGCCGGTGCCACACCGCCGAACAGCGCGACGGCAATCACCCCGGCGAAGAAGACCGCGGTCTTTCCGCCGATGTCCAGCAGCGGATCCAACAAGCGTGTCGTGATCGCCAAGATGACCCACGGCACAGTGATCGCGGCCAGCCAGGACACGATTTGGCGAGCGCGTGGCGAAATCGACGCGAACGGCAGGCCGCGGTTGGCCTGCTCATGGGTGACCATGTGGACGTCGATCTTCCCCGAGTCATTGATGGTGGTGGCGCCGATTCCCTCGCTGAGGACTCGCGCCCACCGCGACCGCCGGGAGCTGCCGAGCACCAGCTGAGTGGAGTTGGTCTCGCGGGCGAAGTCGAGCAGTGCGGTCGCCACGTCGTCGCCGACCACGGTGTGAACCGTCGCGCCCAGGCTGGCGGCGAGTTCGCGCACCTTGCCCATTTCGCGTGGCGACACACCCGACAGGCCGTCGCCGCGGACGACGTGCACCACCATGAGTTGGGCGCTCGACCTCGACGCAATGCGGGAGGCGCGGCGCACCAATGTTTCCGATTCGGGGCCGCCGGTTACGGCGACGACCACCCGCTCACGGGCTTCCCAGGTGTCCTTAATCTTCTTGTCGGCACGATATTTCGCCAGCGCCGCATCGACCTGATCAGCAAGCCACAGCAGCGCGATTTCACGTAGGGCGTTCAGGTTGCCGGTGCGAAAGTAGTTGGACAGCGCCGCATCGATCCGCTCCGGCGGGTAGACGTTGCCGTGGGCGAGCCTGCGCCGCAACGCCTCCGGTGTGATGTCGACCAACTCGATCTGAGCTGCTTTTCGGACGATTTCGTCGGGCACGGTTTCGCGCTGCTCGACGCCGGTGATCTGGGCAACGACATCGTTGAGGCTCTCCAGGTGCTGAATGTTGAGCGTCGAGATCACGGTGATCCCGGCATCAAGCAGCGTTTCGATGTCCTGCCACCGCTTGGAATTGACGCTGCCCGGGATATTGCTATGCGCATATTCGTCGACCAGCGCCACTTGCGGCCGACGCCGCAACACCGCGTCGACATCGAGTTCCGGAAACAGGGTTCCGCGGTAGGAAATGTAGTGCGGCGGAATGACTTCGATGCCTTCGATGAGTTCGCCGACCTTCTTGCGGCCGTGCGTCTCCACTACCGCCGCGACGACATCGGTGCCGCGCTCCAGCCTGCGATGCGCCTCGCCGAGCATCCCGCAGGTCTTGCCGACTCCGGGGGCCGCGCCGAGGTAGATGCGCAACTCGCCACGTCGCTGCGGTGGCACGCTTTGGGCAAGCGGGTCATCGGGGCTTGCCGCTTGTGACGCTCGCGGCTCATCGGCGGAAGTCACATGAACATCATCTACCGGAATGTTTAAGACTTCACATCAACCGGAAAGTTCAAGACTTCACCGGATAATTGCGGTCCAACTCGAGGTTGAGTTCCAGTACGTTGACCACCGGCTCGCCGACGATGCCGACCAGACGACCGTGCTGGTTGTGGCTAACCGCGTCGCGCACCTGACTAGCGCTGATCCCACGCGCGTGGGCTACCCGGGCCACCTGGATGTCGGCGTAAGCCGGCGAGATGTTGGGGTCGAGGCCGCTAGCGCTGGCGGTGACGGCGTCGGCGGGCACCCCCGGGTTAGCAGACGACGCGCCGCGAATCGGAACGATCTGACCGACCGTGTAGTCCTCACCGTACTTCGCGCATTCCACCCGTACACCCTCGTAGAGTTGCTGGAATACCGTGGTCGGTGCGCTACCCGGCATCGGGCAGGGCTCGTTGACGCTGACCACCTGGGTCGGGTGGATCACGTTGCCCGATGAATCCCGCGGCCCGATCACCGACAGCACCGCGCCCACCCCGCCGCCAGTGCAGAACGGGCGTGCGCCGTCGACCTTCTCGAGCTTTCCGATCGCGAAGCTGCGCGAGCACACCTGAGTGAGCAGGCTGGGTTTGAATCCGGCGGTGGAAGGATCGGCGCCGGGAGCCAGCTTGGCCGGATCGGCCGGTGTGTCGACGATGCTTTCCGGGCCCAGGTTGGTGGGTCCTGATGCCAGTGGGTCATAGCCCTTTCCGGCTGCCGACGGCCTGCTCTGGAAGTACTGCGGCAGTGGGTTGCCGTCTTTGTCGGTGAACGACTGGCCGATCAGTTTGCTGCCGACCGGGTTTCTGGACACCTTGACTATCGAGCCCTCCGCCTTGGCGTGCAGCCCGGGAAGTAGCGAGACTCCCCAGACCACCAAGGGGTAGGCGAAGCCGGTGATCACGGTCAGCACGAGCAGCGCACGCAGTGCCGCCCAGTGTTGGCGAATCAAGTTGGAAAAGTTCATTTGCGTCGCTCCTCTTCATCGCTTCGGCCCCCTCGCCGCTGCGCGGCTGGGGGTGCCCCCACTGCATCGTCGCCGACGCGGTTCATGTCAGCCCATCCCGGGGATAAATTGCACGACCAGGTCGATCAGTTTGATGCCGATGAACGGGGCGACGATGCCGCCCAGCCCATAGATGTAAAGATTGCGGCTCAACAGTTTTGACGCGCTGCTGGGTGTGTACTGCACACCGCGCAGCGCCAACGGAATCAGCGCCACGATAATCACCGCGTTGAAGATCACCGCGGAGAGAATCGCCGATTCCGGGCTGTGCAGCCGCATCACGTTGATCAGGTCAAGTCCGGGGAACAGCGCCACGAACATGGCCGGGATGATCGCGAAGTATTTGGCGATGTCGTTGGCGATCGAGAACGTGCTCAACGCGCCACGCGTGATCAGCAGCTGCTTGCCGATTTCCACGATCTCGATGAGCTTGGTGGGGTCGGAGTCCAGGTCCACCATGTTGCCGGCCTCTTTGGCCGCGCTGGTGCCGCTGTTCATCGCCACCCCGACGTCGGCCTGAGCCAACGCCGGCGCGTCGTTGGTGCCGTCACCGGTCATCGCGACCAGCCGGCCACCCTCCTGCTCACGCTTGATCAACACCATCTTGTCTTCGGGGGTGGCTTCGGCGAGGAAGTCGTCGACCCCGGCCTCGTCGGCGATCGCTTTGGCCGTCAACGGGTTGTCACCGGTGATCATCACCGTTCTGATGCCCATCTTGCGCATCTCGTCGAAACGCGCACGCATACCGTGCTTGACCACGTCCTTGAGGTGGATGACGCCGAGCACGTCGGCTTTCTTGCCGGCATTGCCCTCGAGGCCGGTTGTCACCACGCCGACCACCAGCGGGGTTCCGCCGGCGGCGGAGATGCCGTCGACGATTTCGCCGAGTATTTCGGGAATGATCCCGCCCTGGTCGCGGACCCACTTGGCGACCGAACTGGCCGCGCCCTTGCGCAGCTGTCGTCCACCGAGGTCGACACCGGACATTCTTGTCGTCGCGGTGAACTCGACCCAGTGGGCGTGGCTGAGTTCGCCGGGGGAGCGCTCCCGCAGCCCGTAGGCCTGCTTCGCGTAGACGACGATAGAGCGGCCTTCGGGGGTTTCGTCGGCGAGGCTGGACAACTGAGCGGCGTCCGCCAGCCCCTCGGACGTGACCCCGGTGACCGGGATGAATTCCGACGCCTCCCGGTTGCCCAGCGTGATCGTGCCGGTCTTGTCCAACAGCAACGTGTTGACGTCGCCGGCAGCCTCGACCGCCCGGCCCGACATGGCCAGCACGTTGCGTTGGACCAATCGGTCCATGCCGGCGATACCGATCGCGGACAGCAACGCGCCGATGGTGGTGGGGATCAGGCACACCAGCAGCGCCACCAGGACAACGCCGCTGACGCCGTTATTGGTGAGTGCGGAGGTGTTCGCCACACCGGGATTGTTGGCCTTGGAGTAGATCGCCAGCGGCTGCAGCGTCGCCACCGCGAATACGAAGATTATGGTCAGCGCCGCAAGCAGAATGTTCAGCGCGATCTCGTTCGGCGTCTTCTGCCGGTTGGCGCCCTCGACGAGGGCGATCATCCGGTCGATGAAGCTCTTCCCGGGCTCTTGGGTGATCTTGACGATGATGCGGTCCGAGAGCACGGTGGTTCCGCCGGTCACTGCGGAGCGGTCGCCGCCGGATTCCCGGATCACCGGCGCCGATTCGCCGGTGATCGCCGATTCGTTAACCGACGCAATGCCTTCCACGATCTCGCCGTCGCCCGGGATGATTTCGCCGGCCTCCACGACGACAATGTCGCCTTTTTGCAGTTCCGGGGCTCGGACGTCCTCCTCGGTGCCGGGGGTCTCGGGTGACCAGCCGTGTAACCGGCGCGCGATGGTGTCGGTCTTCGCCTTGCGCAGCGTGTCGGCCTGTGCTTTGCCCCGCCCTTCGGCGAACGCCTCGGCCAGGTTGGCGAAAAGCACTGTCAGCCAGAGCCAGAACACGATGAGCCAGCCGAACCACGACGAGTCGCGGATCGTCAGCACGGTCGACCAGACGGCGCCGATCTCGACGATGAACATCACCGGGTTGCGCCACAGGGTGCGCGGATCGAGCTTGCGCAACGCGTCGGGCAGCGATTTGGTCAGCAGCGCGGGATCGAGTCGGCCGCCCTGAACCCGCCCGCCCGGCGCGTGGCCGCCGTGGTGGCGCTGCGATGAACGGGCGGAACGGGGTTTCGAAGCCGTAGACGTTGTCATGTCAGTGGATTCCTTCAGCCAGGGGCCCGAGTGCCCACGCGGGCAGGAATGTGAGGGCAACAAGAATCACCGTGACGCCGGCGACCATTCCGATGAACTGCGGACGATGGGTGGGCAGGGTACCGGGGGACTCCGGCGTGTGCCTTTGGCGGGCCAGCGAGCCGGCCAACGCGAGCACCAACACGATTGGCAGGAACCGGCCGAAGACCATCGCCAGGCCCACTGCGGTGTTGTACCAGGTGGTGTTGGCGTTCAGGCCCGCGAAAGCCGAGCCATTGTTGTTCGCGCCGGAGGTGAACGCGTACAGCACCTCCGACAGGCCGTGCGGTCCGGTGTTGAGCATGCTCGCGCGTTCGCCCGGCAGCGCCATCGCGATGGCGGTGCCGAGCAGCACAAGGAGCGGCGTCACCAGGAAATAGCTTGCCGCGAGCTTCATTTCGCGGGGGTTGATCTTCTTGCCGAGGTACTCCGGTGTGCGCCCGACCATTAGCCCGGCGACGAACACCGTAATCACCGCAAGGACCAGCATGCCGTACAGGCCAGACCCGGTGCCGCCGGGCGCCACCTCACCCAGCTGCATGTTAAAGATCGTCATCATGCCGCCGAGGCTGGTGTAGGAGTCGTGAAACGAGTCGACGGCACCACAAGAGGTCAGCGTTGTCGAAACGGCGAACACCGAGGAGTTGGGAACACCGAAGCGTTGCTCCACACCTTCCATGGCCGCCCCGATCGCGGTCGGCACCGTGCCGTGGTGCTGCAGCTGCATCCACATCGTGATCGTCCAGCTGATCGCGGCGAGCGTCGTCATGATTGCGGCTATCGCGTAGCCCTGCTTCTTGCTGCCCACCATGCGCCCGAATGTGCGCGGCAGCGAGAAGCTGATCACCAGTAACAGGTAGATCTCCAGCCAATTGGTCCAGGCGGTCGGGTTCTCAAACGGATGCGCGGAGTTCGCGTTGTAGAAGCCGCCGCCATTGGTGCCGAGTTCCTTGATCGCTTCCTGGCTGGCGACCGGTCCTCCGGTGATCGTCTGCTGGGAGCCGCCCAGCGTGGTCACGACCTGGTCGTGCAGGTGGAAGTTCTCGATCATTCCACCGGCGATCAGCACGATTGCGGCGATAAACGAGATCGGCAGCAGGAGGCGCAGCGTCCCGCGGACCAGATCCACCCAGAAGTTGCCCAGCTCGTCGCTCCTGATTCGGGCGAAGCCGCGAACCACCGCGATCGCGACGGCTATGCCTACCGCGGCGGAGACGAAGTTCTGCACGGCCAAACCGGCCATCTGCACCAGGTGGCCCTGCGTCGACTCGCCCGAGTACGCCTGCCAGTTGGTGTTCGTGACGAAGCTGATCGCGGTGTTCCACGCCAGCGACGGGGTCATCGGTGTCGCTGGATCGTGTAGGTGCAGCGGCAACTTGCCCTGCACCAACTGGAAGAAGAACAGGAACAGCACGCTGACCGCCGAGAATGCCAGGACGCTGCGGGCGTAGGCGCACCAGTGCTGTTGGGCCTTGGGGTCGGCGCCGATGACGCGGTAGATCGCCTTCTCGACCCGCCAGTCCTTCGGCGAAGTGTAGACGTGGTACATGTAGTCGCCCAGCGGTACGTGTACCGCTACCAATGCCAGCACGAGCAAAGCGAGGAATGCGATCCCCGCAAAAGAAGTGCTCACCTAAAACCTTTCCGGAAGGAACAAGGCCGCGACTAGATAGACCGCCAGCAGTACTGACAGTGCGAGGCCGATGATGTTGTCGTAGCTCATAGCTTTTCGACCAACTTTTGCGCAAGGCCAAGGACGGCGAAGACTGCCACCGTCAGTAGGACGTAGGCAACCACCGACATAGTTCCTCCGTTCGTGGCAAACCGGTCAGCTCGATGGTCGATCGAGTCGTGGTACCGGCATGCAATTTAGACCTTCATAGTGAAGATCTGGAACGACTCCATAGTGAAGATCTGGAACGAAGCTATGCCTCGCCCGTTTGGAAAGCTCCATCGTTTACGCTTTCTTTACGGTCGGCCGGACATATTGAGTTTGCGGTTTCGGTGATGGCTAACTCGCAGCGACCAGTTATGGCGCATTTAAGCAGGCGACCGCGAACGGTATGAACTTTGCTGCGGCGGCTGTGATCCACTACTCAACGATGGGCAAGCGCACCCGGAAGGTGGTTTTGCCGTCAGCGGATTCGGCAGTGACCGAGCCCTGATGAGCTTTGACGATCGAGTCGACAATGGCGAGGCCCAGTCCATTTCCG
>NZ_JBAPPI010000832.1:0-2425 GCF_049280035.1 Mycobacterium sp.
CAGGTGGGGCGCCCGGCGCAGGCGGCGCCGGTGGCGCACCCGGCCCCGGCGGTCAGCCCGGCCAGCCAGGTCAGCCAGGTCAGCCAGGTCAGCCAGGACAACCCGGGCACTCGGCCTAACCCGGCGCGGTTGGCATCGGCTACGACTTACTAGCCGCTGCCGGCCTTCTGGTAGACGAGCCAGCGCATCTCGATCGGCGAGGTCTCGCGCTCGACGTCGAACACGTCGAGGCCGCTGACCCAGTTGGCATACCAGCTTGTGGGCGGCCAAGCGCCGTCGGGCAGGTGCGTTTGCTCGTACTCGTAGACGGAGTCGTCGGCGACGAGCTCGAGCG
The DNA here is from genome assembly GCF_049280035.1 of Mycobacterium sp. Taxonomy (GTDB): domain Bacteria; phylum Actinomycetota; class Actinomycetes; order Mycobacteriales; family Mycobacteriaceae; genus Mycobacterium. The sequence continues at coordinate 335 of NZ_JBAPPI010000832.1, forward strand.
GCAGCACGGCCGCTGCCGTTGTCAGCTCATCCCGGGTGAAGATCGTCGTGTAAACCTGCTGCCCGAGTTCCAGCGCGGCGTCGTCGGGGATGTAGCCATGCCGCGCCAGAAAGGCGTTGAACACCAAGCGTCCGCCGGGTGCCAGGCAACGGGCGGCGAGTTCGAACACGCCGCGCAGCTGCTGCGTCGTCCGGAAGTCGGACACCACCTCGGAGAGCAGGATCAGTTGATAATCGCAGCGCAGGTCATCCATCGTCGCGAACACGTCGCGCTGGATGACGCGGATGTCCACTGAATCTTGTTCGGCCGCCGCGCGAATGATGTCGGCGAACTTCGGGGTCATCTCGACCACGTCCACCGGGTGGCCCCGCCGTGCCAGGGCCAGGGCGTTGCGCCCGGTTCCGGCGCCGATGTCAAGCACCCGATGGTTCCCGGGATCGGCTGCTTCGCCGGCCAGCGCCCACACTCGGGCGTCGGGTTCGGTGCCGAACAGTGGCGGCTTTCGGTTGGCCACCCACCAGTCGTAGGCGCTCTCGATCGTCGACCATTCGGCTTTGACGGTGTAGTTCAGCATTGAGCCGACGGGAGAGTCGTACGAGATGACGATCTCCGACCGTGGCGAGGCCGCATAGGCCTCGGCCAACTGGCCCTCCAGCACCGTCTCGAGATGAGCAAGTTGCTCGTCGGAAAACTCAACGCCCACACCAGCAAAGACGGTGTCGCACATGTTGACGTACTCGTCGATCATCTCCGGAACGGCCGGCAGCCTGATTTGCCCGGTGACTACCGATCGGCGGTACAACCGCCGGGCCAGCGCTTCGCGCAACGTTGAGGGATCGATCGATTTAAGCGGCGGATTGTCCATCAGCTTCTATCTAAACGGCCCAGCCGGGTTGGCGGGGCGGTACGCGCGTGTTTTCACAGATTTCGTACGTTTGGCAGACGTCCAGCGCTCAACCAAGTCTGCCTGGCTGGCCGCCTCCGGGGTGGTCAGTGTTCGGCTGCGTCACAAATATCCTGTCCGGCAAGAGTTCTCGACAGATGGCTGGCGTCTGATGCGATCTCTCGCGTTAACCGAGACGCCGCGGCGACGTGAACCGCCCGGCTGCCTTAAGCAAAGCTGAGGAAACATTACATAGCTGTCTAATGATCTTGTTCTGAACCGCCATTCCTCGGGCGCGCTTCGTTCCGCAAATCGGCTGATCAAGTGAATTTTCTGCGCTTTTTGCGCGTTCCGGCCCAGGGCCAGTACCTAAGGATTAGCTTAAGGGCGTCTGAGAGATCCCGTCGCGCGGAGAGGGCAGGGCGATGGCTGGTCAGCGCTCGTCAAAGAAGAATCAGTCGGCGAAGGCTAAGGCCCGTCGGCGGCGTCGGGCTTTTGGCCTCGGTGGTAGTGCCGGGGCGTTTTTGGCTTTTGGGTTGGGCCCGCTAGCGGGCGCGCCGACGGCCAAAGCCGATATTTTCGACGACATCCTCGACCTCGCTGTGGGCTCAGCCGCGAGTTCGGCGATCACCGCAGTCAACCCGACGGATTTCTTGGACCCCGGTGTGCTCAGTGGGCTGCTGACGGATTTGAGCACCCCGAGCGGGTGGGACACCTTGTTGACCGATCTGGGCAATCCCAGCAGCTTTGACGCCTTGTTCTCGCCGACCAGTGCGGTGTCCGACGCCGGGTCTGCTGCTGCGGCCACCGATTCGTCGACATCCTTCCTTCACGGACTTGAGCAGGAGTGGATCAACAGCTCTCTTGGCCAGCAGGTGGACTCTGCGCTCAACACGTGGGCTGCGCAGACCGATCCGGCCGCCGACCCCACTGGCGGGGCGTGCGGGCTGATCTGCAACGGCGCCAACGGTGTGGGCGGTGGCTCGCTGTCCGACGCCGATGGCCAAGGCGGCGGGTTGTTCTTCGGTAACGGCGGCAACGGCGCCACCGACGCGGCCGGTCAAGGCGGCGCGGGCGGCAACGCGGGTGACTGGGGCAACGGCGGTAACGGCGGCAACGGCGCCGACGGCGGAGCCGGTGGCGATGGCGGCACCGGCGGTGAGTTCTACGGCACCGGCGGCGACGGCGGGACCGGCGGGACCGGGGTG
>NZ_JBAPPI010000833.1:0-1746 GCF_049280035.1 Mycobacterium sp.
GGTGTGGACCGTGCGGCTTGCGCTGACCGGCAAGCGGCTCTGGCACGACCCGCGGCGCCGCCAGTGTGCGGTGGGATCAGTCACGTCTTTGGTGTACGACGGTGACCGGCTGGTCGACGTGCTGTACAGCGAGCCGGCGGGCGGTTGAGCATGTGGCGGCCGGCGTTCGTCGCCGCGGCGGTGGCCGGCCTGCTGGTCGGCTGCTCCAGCGGCGATGACGCGGTCGCTCAGGGCGGCACCTTCGAATTCGTCTCTCCCGGCGGCAAAACCGACATCTACTACGACCCGCCCGATCACCGCGGACGACCCGGACCGGTCGCCGGCCCTGAGCTGATGGACCCAGCGCGCGCCGTGTCGGTCGACGACTTTGCCGGCCGCGTTGTCGTGATCAATGTCTGGGGCCAGTGGTGCGCGCCGTGCCGGGCCGAGGTCACCCAGCTGCAGCAGGTCTACAACGCCACCCGCGCCGACGGCGTCACGTTGCTGGGCATCGACGTCCGCGACAACAACCGACAGGCGGCCCAGGATTTCGTCAAAGACCGCAATGTGACGTTCCCGTCGATCTACGACCCGGCGATGCGCACCATGATCGCGTTCGGCGGCAAGTACCCCACCACCGTCATCCCGTCCACCCTGGTTCTTGACCGCCAGCACCGGGTCGCGGCGGTCTTCCTACGTGAACTGCTCGCCGCGGACCTGCAACCGGTGGTGCAACGGATCGCGTCCGAACCCGTCGGGCAGCAATGACCGGCTTCACCGAAATCGCCGCTGCCGGACCGATATTGCTGGCGCTGGCCGTTTGCCTGTTAGCCGGGCTGGTGTCGTTCGCCTCACCGTGCGTGGTGCCGCTGGTGCCGGGTTACCTGTCATACCTGGCCGCCGTCGTCGGTGTCGACGAGACAGCGAAAACCCCGCCGGCTGCGCGGTGGCGGGTCGCCGGGTCGGCGGCGTTGTTTGTTGCCGGGTTCACCATGGTGTTCCTGCTCGGCACGGTCGCGGTGCTGGGCACGACCACCATGTTGATGACCAATCAGCTTGTGCTGCAACGGATAGGCGGCGTGCTGACCATCGTGATGGGCCTGGTGTTCGTTGGGTACGTTCCGGCGCTGCAGCGTCAGCTTCGGTTCGCGCCGCGGCAGTTGTCGACGGTGGCCGGAGCGCCGCTGCTGGGCGCGGTGTTCGCGCTGGGCTGGACGCCGTGTCTGGGACCGACGCTGACCGGGGTGATCACCGTCGCGTCGGCCACCGACGGTGCGAGCGTGGCCCGCGGGATCGTGTTGACGATCGCCTATTGTCTGGGCCTGGGCATCCCGTTCGTGCTGTTGGCATTCGGGTCGGCGGCGGCGGTCGCCGGCCTGGACTGGCTGCGCCGACACACCCGGGTGCTGCAGATCTTCGGCGGCGTGCTGCTGATTGCCGTCGGTGTCGCGCTGGTCAGCGGCGTGTGGAACGACTTCATCTCGTGGCTGCGCGACGCGTTCATATCCGACGTGAGGCTGCCGATTTGAGCCGGCTGCTGGCCTTTACCCGCAACACCTGGCGCGCGCTGACCTCGATGGGCACCGCGCTCGTGCTGCTGTTCCTGCTGGCCCTCGGTGCGGTGCCCGGCGCGCTGCTACCGCAGCGCAGCCTCAATGCCGGCAAGGTCGCCGACTACCTGGGCGCCCACCCGCTGATCGGTCCGTGGCTGGATCGACTGCAGGCGTTCAACGTGTTCGGCAGCTTCTGGTTCACCGCCATCTACAC
>NZ_JBAPPI010000834.1:0-2020 GCF_049280035.1 Mycobacterium sp.
GACGGCCTGACCACCGTGGCCGGTGATGTCACCAACAGCGCCGATTTGGACCGGCTGTTCGCGACGGTCCTCGACCACGAGGGTGGCTTGGACATCCTAGTGACCAGTTCGGGCCGGGTGGAGCCCGAAGATCTCGGCAAGATCACCGAGGAGAATTTCGATGCCACCTTCGACGTCAACGCCCGCGCAACGCTGTTCACCGTGCAAAAGGCACTCCCGCTGATTCGCAACGGCGGCTCGGTGATTCTGCTGGGTTCGATCGCGGGCTACGTGGGCGTTAACGGCTACAGCACCTACAGCGCAACCAAAGCCGCGCTGCGTTCCTACACCCGCACCTGGACACGGGAGCTCGGCGACCGCGGCATCCGGTTCAACACGTTGAGCCCGGGCCCGGTCGAGACGCCCATGTTCAACGAGCAGGCCGACTCGGAGGAGGCCGCCAAAGAGATCAGGGCCCAGTTCGTCGCTGCTGTACCGCTCAACCGATTGGGCCGCCCGGAAGAGATCGCCGCCGCCGCACTGTTTTTGGCCTCCGATGACAGCAGCTTCGTCGCCGGTGCCGAACTGAGCGTCGATGGCGGCATGGCCCAGGTCTAGCCAGCGCATCGCGAGATTTTACGGTCACCGGGCGAAGCAAAAACTAGGAGACACATCATGATTAGAGCAAGACCACACGAGCAGCTGCAAAGCCGAGACCTCGCCAACGCGAACCCCGTCGTATCTGGTAGCGGAAGGCTGGTGTGATGCGGCGCGGTGGTGTGAGCTCGTTTCAGAGGTGGCAGTTCCGCAACGGGCGTCCAAATCGCTCGGCACGCGTCTTAAGCCGCTTGCTCGGCATCGCCTTCGCGGCCGGTATCGGGCCAGGCCAAGCTGCCACAATCGAGGTTCGAGGACGCAAGACCGGGCGAAAGATCTCGTTTCCCGTAGTTGTTGTCGCCTACCAGGGTGAGCGCTACCTGGTGGCCATGCTTGGCGACAAGACGAACTGGGTGCGCAACCTGCGCGCCGACAATCACGCTGTTTTGCTGCAGGGCAAGCGCGAGAACGTGTCCTCGGTGGAGGACTTCTCCGACAATCGTGCCGCGGTCTTGCGCCGTTATCTCGAGGTCAGCGCCGGCGCCCGCCCATTCTTCCCGATTGACCGACGGGCGCCACTGAGCGAATTCGAGCGGATTGTCGACGAGTATCCAGTGTTTCGGGTCGTCCCAGCTGTCTAAGGGCCGTGCCGTCCACTCGCATTAACGTTCACATTCACCAGCGAACGGCAGGAGCAGCAGGCCATTGGTGGGGCGGGCAGGGCTCGAACCCGCGACCGACGGATTTGCGGACGGCTGATCCGGATCGTTCCGGTTGTGCTGGGTCAAGGCGCGACATCCCCGCTCCGGCGTAGGATCCCTGTATGAGAAGGGGTTTCGTCGTTGCATTCGCGGTCGGATTGATCGTCGCAGTGCTCGGTCTGATTTGGGCGCTCCAGGGATTCGGAGTGCTTCTTGGTAGCCCGATGAGCAACACCACGACCTGGTCCGTCATTGGTCCGATCACGGTGCTGGTCGGCATCGCGATTGCGGTATTCAGCTGGCGGAGAATGTCGTCGAAATAGTCCTTCACCGCTCCGACACGGTGAAGTCCACCATGTGCCATCCGGTGGCGCCGTCGGGAACGGTACCAATCCGATCCGCAGTTTGGGCAGCTCCGGTGTTGTCGATGGCGCGCACGGTGATGGTGTGTTTCCCGGGGCTTTTCGCCTGCCAGGGAAAGCTCCATAACCGCCACGTCTCGTTGGAATAGCTCGCGCCCAGTTCAGCCGGCTGCCACACGTCATCGTCGATGCGGATCTGCACGGCCCGCACGCCACGATTCTGCGCCCACGCGACGCCGCCAAACACCACGGCGCCCATCGGCAGCTTCTGACCACCTTTCGGCACGTCGATCCGCGACTCGGTCTTGATCGGTGCACGTGGTGCCCAGCCCATCCGCGTCCAGTACGCCTGTGCTCGGTCGAAGCGGGTCAGCTCCATGT
>NZ_JBAPPI010000835.1:0-4789 GCF_049280035.1 Mycobacterium sp.
GTTTCGGGCCGGCAGATCTGCTTCCAGCTCGACGCGAACGCGATGAAGAAGCGCTGGTCGCCGCTGAGGCCGTCGATAACCGGCGCCTCTTTTCCGCCAAGCGACAGCTTGTAGGCGTCATAAGCGATGCGCAGTCCCGCGAGATCGGCGATGTTCTCGCCGAGCGTCAGCTTCCCGTTGATGTGATTGCCCGGTAGCGGCTCATATCCGTTGAACTGCGCGACGAGCTTGTCCGACTCGCCCACATAACGCTGGGCGTCGGCCGGTGTCCACCAATCGCGCTGCAGACCGGTGCCGTCGCTCTTGCGGCCTTGGTCGTCGAACGCGTGGCTCATCTCGTGACCGATGGTGGCCCCGATCGCGCCGTAGTTCGCCGCGGGATCGGCCGCAGGATCGAAGTTCGGCGGCTGCAGAATCGCCGCGGGAAACACGATGTCGTTGAGCCGCGGAGAGTAGTAGGCGTTGTCGGTCTGCGGCGTCATGTCCCATTCGGCGCGGTCGATGGGCTTACCCAACTTGCTGACGTCGTCGTTCCACCCCCATACCGCCAGACCGTTTTCGTTGCCGACGAGGTCATTCGCGTGGATCTTGACCGTCGCATACGACTTCCACTTATCGGGGTAGCCGATCTTGGCGACCAATGCTGCGAGCTTGGCCTGCGCTTCTTTCTTGGTTTCGGGCGCCATCCACGATGCGGCGTCGATGCGCTTGCCGTAGGCCGTGCGGAGATTTTCGACCAGCGCGCGCGCCTTGTCGCGCGTCTGCTGACTGAAGTGTGCGTCGACATAGAGTTCTCCGACCGGGTCGCCGAGTCCGCCGCTCACTCGAGTGACACCGCGCTTTTCTCGCGGTGCCCGCTGCTGGGCGCCCGCCATCGTTCGGCCGTAGAAGTCGAACAGCTCATCGGCGAATGGTGTCGAAAGCTCGCCGCTGTATGCATGCAGGACGTGGTAGTGCATGTAGGCCTTCCACGCGTCCAACGGCTCGGTGGCGAAAAGCCCTGCGGTTTTGTGCAATACGTCGGGCATGCCGACCCTGAAGTCGGTCGCCGCCGGCAGCTTCAGCTTGTCGAACATCTCCCGCAACGGCGCGCCGTCCGCTAGCTGCTCGACTTGAGCGCGCGGCATGATGTTGTTCGTCTTCTCGACGTCGCGCGCCTCCTCCTGTGACAGCTGCACCTCTGCCAACTTGGTTTCCAGGGCAAGCAGTTGTTCGGCCTGCTGCTGCGAATCGGCGTAACCGGCCAGGCCGAACAGCCGGGCCGCATGCGCGACGAATTTGTTGCGCAGCTCGACCGATTCGGGATCGGTGTTCACGTAATAGCCGCGGTCACCGAGCGACAGGCCGCCCTGCCAGATGTTGGGTATGTAGCGGGTCGGTTTATTCGGGTCGATGTCCACCGAGACCGGGAAGGGGTCGTCCACCTGAGTCTCGCCGTTGAACGACACGAGAACCGCATTGAGGCCCGGCCTGTCTTTGATGGCGTCGACCGACGCCAGGAGGGGCCGCACCGGCTCGGCGCCTTTCTTGTTCAGCAGGGCCTCGTCCATATACGACGCATAGAGGTCGCCGATCTGCTGCGAGATCTCGCCGGCGGGCGCGTGTTTGGCGGCGGCGCTCTGGACGATCGCCTTGAGGTCCGCGTCGAGCTGGTTCTGAATATCGAGACTGACGCCCGCGCACAACTTGTCGGGCGGGATCTTCGCCTGCTTCACCCATGTGCCGAGGACGTAGTCGAAGAAGTCGTTGCCGGGCCGGACCGACTTGTCCATCTCGCCCATGTCGAAGCCCCAGGCACCGACTTTCGGCTTGGGCGGCGGTTCGGCCGAGCGGTCACACCCGACGAGCACCAAGCCGGTGGTCAGTGACACTGCCACCGTACGAACGAATACGCGCACCGCAGACCTCCAGTTGCCGGGCCAAAGCGCAGCTTAGCCGTGCGCGCTGGCACTGCAGCGCGGCGTCCCGCCGGCAGACGCGGGCAGAGCCGGGCGATGACCCTCAGCGCAAGCCTTGCCCAGCCGGAGTGGGCAAGTATACGCTTGGAAAACCCAAGTGTTTGATTGGATGACGGCCCATGACCGATAGCACCCGCGATCGGATTCTCAACGTGGCGCTGCGGCTATTCGCCGAGCACGGTTATGCCGGCACGTCGGTCGCATCGATCGAAGAGGCGGCCGGCCTGTCCCCGCACTCGGGCGCGCTGTACACCCATTTCGGGTCGAAGGAACAGCTGATGGCCGCCGCAGTTGAGCGGGCGATCCAGACCGCCATGGCGGGTTTCGCGCTCGCGCCGATGCTGTCGCTAGGCAACCTAGAAGCTGAGTTGACCCTGGTTGCCCGCGGGTCGTTAGTGCTGATGGCCAGCTGGCGCGACCTGATTCGAGTGATGGCAAAGGACGGCGACCGGTTTCCGAAGGTGATGGCCGATGCCCGGGACAGCCTATTCGGCAGGTCACGTCAGTTCCTGGCCAAGTGGCTCGAAGACAAAGCACCAGAGGAAGATTCCCTAGATCGCGACTTCGAAGCGATTACTGCCATCTGGCTCGGTGCGATCGAGAACTACTGGATCGCAACGTCTATTCACGACGACCGCCCGCTCGGAATTGATGAAGACCGATTCGTTCAGCAATGGGTGCACACCCTGATGACGGCGATAGGAACACGACCATGACGGACTCCAATCAACCACCCGCCACCGCCAAGGCCGGCCGCCGAGACCCTCGGATCGTGATCGTCGGCGCCGGCATGGCGGGGATCGCTGCGGCTCATGTCTTCCGGCAAGCCGGTTTCACCAACTTCACCATCCTGGAAAAGGGCTCCGACGTTGGTGGTGTTTGGCATTGGAACCGCTACCCCGGCCTGCGATGCGACGTGCCGTCTTACAGCTACCAATACGCGTTCGCACCCAAGCCCGACTGGAAGCATGTGTGGGCCACGGGTGAAGAGATTCAGCGTTATCACCACGACCTCATCAAAGCGCTACAACTCGAATCGCATCTGAGGTTGGGCTGCGAAGTGACTTCGGCGGTGTTCGCCGACAACAGATGGAGCGTCTCGACCGCCGACGGCGACGAGATCGACGCGGACTTCGTCGTCGCCGCCACCGGTCTGCTCCATCACCCGTTCATCCCGGACATTCCCGGCCTTGACTCGTTCGCCGGGCCGGTAGTGCACACCGCGCGCTGGACTGACATCGATACCCATGGCAAACGGATTGCCGTCATCGGCACTGGATCGACTGGGGTGCAAGTGTTTTCCGCGATGCAACCCGACGCTGGCCACATCACCCACTTCGCCCGTACGCCGCAGTGGGTGATGTGGATGCCGATGGGGCTGCGGCAGCCACGCGTGATCGGGCGGCTACTGCGATCGCTGCCCAAACAGGACAAGGCAGTGCGGCTATCGCAACTCGTCGGTTCCGACTACTTGGTCGACTTGGTCACCCGGCCAACCTGGCGACGACGCCTGGCCCAGCGTTATGGCTGGATATGTTTACGTATGCTGGTGCGGGACAAGGATCTTCGTGCCCGCCTGACGCCCGACTACCAGCCCTTCTGCAAACGGCAGGTGCTTTCCGGTGACTACTACCGGCGAATTTGCAAGCCTAACGCCAGTTTCGTCAGCGAGCCGATCGCCGAGATCAGCGAAACCGGCCTGCGCACAACCGACGGTGTCCACCACGATCTGGACGCGATCGTGCTCGCCACCGGCTTCCAGGCCCACAACTACATGCGCCCGATGACGCTGCGCGGCCGGGACGGACTGTCCATCGATGACGCCTGGGCGAAAGGTCCGCGCGCGTGGGCAATGACCGCTATCCCCGGATTCCCCAACCTGTTCACCGTCCTCGGACCCAACTCGCCCAGCGGATCGATGTCACTGCAACACGTCGCCGAACTGACCGCCCGCTACATCACCAGATGGCTGCGGCGATTCCGCGACGGCGAGATCACCAGCGTCGAAGTTACCGAGGAGGCCACCAGCCGGTTCGCCGACGACATCGCCGAGGCGATGGGCCCGACCGTCTGGAACACCGGTTGCAACTCGTGGTACTTCGCCGACGACAACCACATCGATCTGTGGCCATTCGACCGCAAGCGGCTAACCCGCATGCTGGCCGAGCCGCACGACGACGACTACATCCTCACCCCGTAGGCGGCGGCCACCTCTGCCGCCAACCGCGCGTTGGACAGCACCAGGGCCACGTTGGCGGCAAGCGAAGCGCCGCGCGTCTCGCGGTGGAAGAAGTCGAGCAGGAACGGCGTCACATCCTTGCCACGCACGCCCTTTGCTTCGGCGGCTGCCAGGCCGGCGGCAAGCACCCGGTCGTGTAACGCGCGGTCCATCTCCTCGCTCGGCGCGATGGGGTTCGCCAGCACCAGCCCGTATCCGTCGAGGCCCAGTCGGCGTCTGGCCCGCAGCACGTCGGCCACCTCAGCCGGCGTCTCCACCCGCCAACCCACCGGGTGGCCGGAATCGGCGAGGTAGAAGCCGGGGAAACGGTCGGTGCGGTAGCCGATCACCCCGACACTCAGGGTCTCCAGCCGCTCCAGGGTGGCGGCCACGTCCAAAATCGACTTCACTCCCGCGCAGACGACGAGCACGCCGGTGCGGGAGAGCGTCATGAGATCTGCGGACTCGTCCCAGCTGTCGCGCGCACCCCGGTGCACGCCGCCCAGCCCGCCGGTGGCGAACACGGTGATGCCAGCCGCGGCCGCCAGGTGCGCGGTCGAGGCGACGGTCGTCGCGCCATCCCCACCCCGGGCCGCGAGCACCGCGACGTCGC
>NZ_JBAPPI010000836.1:0-11356 GCF_049280035.1 Mycobacterium sp.
GCCCGTGGCGAAGTGCACCCGGCTCACCGGTCGTGATATGCATCCGTCAGATCGTTTGGCTCGCAATAGTTTTCGCGAGCCGCGAGTCGACCCGCTAGGCCAGCGGTAAGACGTGACCGCGCCGTCGTCGTCGTCGCGGTGTCGCACCAGGATGTCGCGGACAGCGCGGTAGGCTTCTCGGCCGGTTGGTCGGTCCCTCGGTCTGGACTCCTCGCATCGGTTCGTCTGCGAAACTTGCTGTGCGGCGCCGCTGCGGCGCTGGCGACTATCCGAAGGAGGCTGCGCGTGCAACGTCGCGAGCCCGCACTGCGGTCCTCTCGGGCTGAACGCGTCGCCGCCGACCTGGAACACGAGATCCTCAGCGCGCGTCTGCCGGTCGGGGCTCACTTGGGGCGCCGCTCGGAGATCATGGACCGGTTCGGCATCAGCCCGACGGTGATGAACGAGACGCTTCGCATCCTGCGTGATCGCGACCTGGTGACGGTCCGGCCAGGACCAGGCGGCGGGATCACCGTGGCCAGCGCACCCCCGCAGGTTCGTCTGGGGGCACTTGATCTGTGGTTTCAGCCGTCCACCCCGCATCCCCTGGACCTGTTCGAAGCCCGGTTGTACCTCGAGTTCGGTCTGACCAAGGCGGCGTTCGAGCGGGCGACCGCCGACGATGTCGCTGCGATGCGATCGGCGATGGTTTCGCTGCGGGCCAGCATCGATGCATCGCAGTTCTTCGACGCCGTGCTAGCGTTCCACGGCGTCGTCGCCGCCGCGGCGCACATCCCGGTTCTGGAGGGGATGCATCAGCTCATCGTGACCAGCATCAAGGCTGTGCTGACGCGGGTGGTGTTTGTCGGCGACCACGAACCGCTGATGGCGAGCAGCCTCGATGTCCACGACGACATTGTGGCCGCCATCGCGCTGCACGATCAGGCGTCGTTCGTCGACGCCATCAACCGCCACGATCAAGACCTGATCCGCGCCGAAGACCCAGCCCGCACGCCAAACACCCCGCAGCGCCCCTAGCCGAACGTCGCGATAGTCGACGTCGCCACTCACTTCGCTGCCCCAGTGCGGCCAGTCCTGCCTGCGTTCCGGTCCTTCGTACCACCAACGAGGTATGACTCCGAGAATTGTGGATGCATATATTGAATTGTGCATGCATGATAGCTAGCGTCGAACTGGCCCACCCATCCAACGTGTTACCACGGAGCCATGGCCGTCGACGCTCACCGATCCGCCCGCACAGACCTCGTCGATGTCCACACCCACGCCATCGACGATGATCTGCCCAACCTGCGGCGCGCCTATCCGCACGACAGCTGGCCTAGCGTCGAGCGCACCGGCGAGACCGAGGCGCACCTGCTATTCGGTGGACAGCCCTACCGGCGGATCGACCAGCGGTGCTGGTCACCGGAAGCCCGGCTCACCGATATGGATCGCGAAGACGTTGCCGTGCAGGTGCTTTCGCCGATCCCTGTGACGTTCTGCTACCAGGCATCGGCGACCGGGGCGGCCGAGCTGGCGTCGGCTCAAAACGAGTTCTTCGCCCGGATCACCCACCAGCACCCAACCCGCTTCGCTGCCCTGGGCGCCGTAGCCCTCCAGGACCCCGACCGGGCCGTCGACGAGATGCGCCGGTGCATGCGACATCGGGGGTTCCTCGGTGTCGAGATCGGCACGCGGGTCGGCGGTACCGAGCTCGCCGAGCCGAGCCTGGATCGATTCTTCGCCGTCGCGCATGAACTCGGCGCCCTGGTCCTGGTCCATCCCAGTGACCAGGACCTAGCGCCCCGGGTGACCGGACTAGGACTGGGCTTCGGCGCGGGGATGCCGATTGAGACGGCACTGGCCGCGGCGGCGCTGATCACTGGTGGCGCACTATCCCGCCGACCCCTGGTGCGAATCTGCCTGGCGCACGGCGGCGGCGCGCTGCCGGCAATCATCGGACGGCTCGACAAAGGGGCGGTCATCGCCGGGATGCCCGCCGACTCCCCCGACTTACCGAGCCGCCTAGCCGCCCAGTTCTGGTGCGACTCACTAACGTACAGCCGTCGGATGCTGGACGCAGCGGTGCAACTCTTCGGCCGCGACCACGTCGTTTTCGGATCCGACTACCCCTTCCCGGCGATGCCCGAGCCCATCGACGACATCATCGGCGACCTACCAGTCGACCTGCGGCACAAGATCTGCCACACCAATCTGGAGGAACACCATGGCGCACTTCCTGGGCCTGGGCCTAACCCACTACCCGCTACTGGCCGGCACCGACGAGCACATGGCGGATCTGTTGCGCTGGACGCTGGCTGATCCCGACATTCCCGGTGAAGCAAAGGATCCCGCCAACTGGTCCGCGTCGATGCGCGCCGAATGGGGCACCGATGGCGGTATTGCTTCTGCGGCGCATCACCGTAAGCTGCTGGTGGAGAACCTTTCTCGCTGTCGTGACGCCCTCGACGAGTTCGCCCCCGACGTCGTGGTGGTGTGGGGCGACGACCAGTACGAGAACTTCCGCGAAGAGGTCGTCCCGCCGTTCTGTGTGCTCGCTTACGACGACGTCGAAGTCAACCCCTTCGAGCTGATGACCCGCCACGGCAGGCCGAACGCCTGGGGTCTGCCGGATGACACCACTATCACTTTGCACGGCGACGCTGAGAACGCCCGCCAACTCACCAACAATTTGATCGAGCGGGGATTCGACGTCGCCTACTCCTACCGGAAGCGCAGCGACGCTCCTTTTCCGCACGCGATCCTCAACACCCAATTGTTTCTGGACTACCCCGATGCCGGCTCGCGCTTCGAGTACCCGCTGATCCCCATCACCGTCAACTGCTACGGGCAACATGCGATCGCCCGCCGCGGCGGCCTGGCCCGCTTCGCCGACATCGCCGACGAGCGGCTCGACCCATCCGGGCCGACACCCGCCCGCTGTTTTGGGCTGGGCCGCGCGGTCGCGCAAGCGTTGGGAGACACCGACTTACGCGTGGCGCTGGTGGCGTCCTCGAGCTGGTCGCACGCGTTCCTGACCGACAAAACCTGGCACATCACCCCCGACACCGTCGCCGACCGCCGGCTGTATCAGCTGTTCATCGACCGCGACTACGAGAAGTGGCAGGCCACCCCAAGCCGCAACATCGTCGACTCCGGTCAACACGAAATGCTCAACTGGTTCTGCCTGACCGGAGCGGTCGACGAACTCGGCCTAGAGCTTGCGTGGTCAGAGCTGGTCACCACCGATGTCTTCAACTCCAACAAGTGTTTTGCCGTTTTCAAGGAAGGAGGCTCGCGATGACATCAACCGTCGCAGCGATCGCGTTAGAGCCGCGCACCACCGATGCCGGAGGCATCCAAACCAACTACCTTGAGGCCGGTTCCGGCGAACCGGTCCTCATGCTGCACGGCTCCGGACCCGGTGTCTCGGCGCTGGCCAACTGGCAGTACAACATACCGACGTTGGCGCAACGGTTTCGCGTACTCGCCCCAGACATCGTCGGCTTCGGCGCCACCGAGCGGGCCGATGACATCGTCTACTCGCTGCGCACTTGGACCGACCACGTCTGGTCGTTCCTCGACGCACACGGCATCGAGAAGACCGCGATCGTCGGTAATTCGCTGGGCGGACGTATCGCGCTGCAGATGGCCACGGACCGGCCGGACCGGATCACCAAGATGGTTCTGATTGGCACACCGGGTGTTGGCATGACGCCGACTGAGGGTCTTGCCGCTCTGCGCGCCTACGATCCGTCGCATGACGCGATGCGCGAATTGCTGCGCAACTACTTCGCGGTCGATCCGGCGATGATCACCGACGAACTCGTCGAGATCCGCTACCAGGCCAGCATCGCCGACGGCGCCTACGAGGCGTACCGCGCCATGTTCTTCGACCCGCGGCATGCCGGATCCGAACTGGGTATCACCGAAAATGAGGTGCGTGCGATCGCCACACCGACACTGCTTGTGCATGGCCGCGAAGACAAGGTGGTTCCGATGCAGGTCTCGGTCACGATGCTGGGGCTGTTGCCCAACGCCGATCTGCATGTGTTCAGCGCCTGCGGCCATTGGACCCAAATCGAGCGCGCCGACGAGTTCTCCGCGCTGGTCACCGACTACGTGGCCCGCCCATGAGTACCGGTATGCCGATCGTCGTCGATGACCCTGCCGCCCAACGGTTCCGGGTGCACCGCTCGGCGATGACCTCATCCCACATCCACCGGGCCGAGATCGAGCGGATCTTCGTCAAGTCGTGGCTGTACGTCGGTCACGAATCGGAAATCCCCAATCCTGGTGACTTCGTCCGGCGGCCGGTGGGCGGACGGCCGATATTCATGGTCCGCGGCGTGAAAACCCGCAACGTCAACGTGTTCCACAACACCTGCACGCACCGCGGCGCACTGGTGTGCCGACAGGATTCCGGCAACTCGAAAGTGTTCCAGTGCTTCTACCACGCCTGGACCTTCGACTCCGAAGGCCAACTCAAGGGCGTGCCGGACCGCGACGCTTATGCCGGCGGGGTGAACTTCGACGAATTGGGGCTCAAACGGGTGGCGCGCGTGGAATCCTATCGGGGCTTCGTCTTTGCCAGCTTTGACCCCGACATCGAAGACCTGCCCACCTATCTGGCCGATGCCAAGGACTACATCGATCTCGTCGTCGATGGCTGCGGCGGTTCGGTCGAAATGGTCCGCGGCACTAACCAGTACAGCTTCGCGGCTAACTGGAAGCTATTGGTGGAAAACAGTTTCGACGGCTACCACGCTGAGTCCACCCACGACACCTACTTCAAGTACCTGGTGTCGATCGGCACCGACCTGCGCGGTGGCGTCAGCGGTCGAGAGGTTGACCTCGGCAACGGTCACGCCGTGATCGAATACAGTTCCCCGTGGGGGCGTCCGGTCGCCAAGTGGGAGCCCCTGTTCGGTGAGGACGCCCGCGCCGAAATCGACCGGCTGCGCGCGGATCTGGTTGCCCGCCACGGCGAGGAGCGTGCGCATGCGATGACCAAGGTGAACCGCAATCTGCTGATCTATCCGAACCTGATCATCAACGACATCATGGCCGTGACCGTGCGCACCCTTTATCCGACGGCGCCCGACGCGGTGGACGTCACCGCGTGGGCACTGGCTCCCACCAACGAGCCGGCTCCCCTGCGTAACCGCCGGCTCGACAGCTTCCTGACGTTTCTGGGTCCGGGCGGCTTCGCCACCCCCGACGACCTGGAGGCGCTGGAATCCTGCCAGCAGGGCTTCGCCAGCGGCGGCGTCGAATGGAACGACATCTCCCGCGGGATGGGTCGCTCGCCGATGGCCGACGACGAAGAGCAGATGCGCGCGTTCTGGCGGCGCTGGCAACAGCAGATGGGCAGCGCGGCGGACCTGGCGGGTGCCCAGTGACCGCGCCTGCCGTCGCGGTGTGCCGGCAGCAGGTCGAAGACTTCCTGTACGCCGAGGCCGCATCACTGGACTCGTGGCAACTCGACGACTGGCTCCTGCTGTTCGACGAGGACGCGAAGTACGAAGTGCCCTGCAACGACGCTCTCGACGGCGACCCCGCGCATGATCTGATGCTTGTCGACGACAACTACACGCGGTTGGCGGCCAGGGTCGAACGACTCAACAGCCGACGCGCCCACCGCGAGTACCCGCATTCCCGCACCAACCACCAGGTGTTCAACGTGCGGGTGGAAGGGTCGGCCGACGAGATATCGGTGACCGCGTCGTTCACGGTATGGCGGTTCCGGGCTGGACGGTCGAGTTGCTATGTCGGCCGGTACCGATACCGGCTGCGCTGCGGCGACGGCGGTTTCCGGATCGCTTTGAAGCGAGCGGAATTGGATATGACGGATCTGCGTTCCGTCGCCGATGTGGCGATCATCCTATGATCGGCGCACTGAGCGGCCGGACGGCGATCGTGACCGGCGCCGCCTCCGGTATTGGCCTGGCTATCACCATGCGGCTGATCGCTGACGGCGCCGCGGTTTTCGCAGCGACCCGCAACAAGGAAGACCTGGAGCGGGTATATGAGCATGCGAAGATCTCCGGCGGCTCCGTCGGCGAGCTACACCAGCCCGGCGCGGCCGACGACCTGGCGGCCACGGCGGTCGAGACGCTCGGTCATGTCGACGTTCTGGTAAACAACGCCGGCGGAGGCGTGATTCGCCCCACCCTCGAGCACACCGAGGAATCGCTACGCGCCACTGTCGACAACAACCTATGGACGACGATCTACTGCGTGCGCGCGGTGCTGCCGCACATGGTGTTTCGCGGCCATGGCCGCATCATCAACATCGGCGCCGACTCGGTGCGCAGCGGGCTCACGGACCATGCGATGTACAACGCCGCGAAGGGTGGTGTGCATGCGATGGTCACCGGCCTGGCACGCGAGTTCGCCGCCACCGGAATCACTGCGAACACCGTGGCGCCTTGCTACGTACGCACACCGGAACTGACCACGCTGCTCGAATCCGGCCAAGCACCACCGCGTCTGGAGCGCGTGGTCGAGGAGGGCACGGCCATCGTGCCGATCGGACGCCCGGGCGATCCGGCCGAGGTCGCGGCGGCTGTCGCTTTCCTCGGCGGCGAGGAAAGCCGATTCATCACCGGGCAAACGATTTACGTCAACGGCGGCAGCAGCATGGGCTGACGGCCCTTTCGTGCCCCCGAGAACCGCAACGCTGCAGTCGGCGAGGAGTGAGGACTGCGCAGGGATCACGGCACCTCGTCGAGGATCGCAGGAAGCGAGGACCGGTGGAACCCGTCGAAGGCCACATTGTTCTTGGCCGGCTGCAGATCCCACCATCCACGGCGGGCGTTCGGCGCTCCCCCGTCGATGCGGATGCAGGAGCCGGTGATGTAGCTCGCCGCCGGCGACAACAGATACACGATCGCCGCCGAGACTTCGGCTTCAGTTCCGAACCGCTGCAATGGGATACCTGGCGTCAGGTCGTTGCGAATAAATGCTGTGTCCTTGTCTTCGTAGGTGTCCAGACCCTGCGACGCGATCGATCCGGGGGCGACGGTGTTGACACGGACACCGGATTCGGCCCATTCGGTCGCCGCGCACTCACTCAGCGTCAGCATTCCGCCACGCGCCGCCGCGGAATGGGAGAAATGTGGCCACCCGTGCCAGATGTCGGCGATCATGTTGACGATCGCGCCACCGTGATCGATCATCCACCGGTTGTAGACCTCGCGCATGACAACGAATCCACCGGTCAGATTGCTTCTGACCACGGCCTCGAATCCCTTTGTCGAGATCGTCTTCATCGGAGCGCGATATTGGCCGCCGGCGTTGTTCACCAGGCCGTCGATGCGGCCATGGTCGGTGAGCACCCGCTCGACGGTGGCGATGACCGCATGTTCATCGCGAATGTCGGCGACATGGGCGGAAATCGAACCACCGTCGGATTCGATCTCACAGCGCACACGCTCGAGTTTGTCCTCGTTGCGCCCGACGATCGCGACATGCGCACCGAGAGAGGCCAACTCATGGGCGGTGCAACGCCCGATTCCGCTGCCGCCGCCGGTGATGACGACGATGTGCTCACGGAATAGGTCGCGACGGTAGATCGAGTTGTATGACATGTGTTCCGTCCTGGGCTCGTCAGCGGCGCTCGGAGATTGTCGTTACCCGGTCGGCGTCGCGCCGTTCGATGAACTCCTGCTTGCGCTCGACGATCTCCGGGTTGCCCATGGTCGAATAGCCATACAGGCACTCAAGCCTGAGTTGGTCGTCCAATGGGCGGCCGACGACGTCAAGGATGGTCTGTTTCGCTGATTCCACCGCGGCCCTGGGATTGCGCAGAATCTTGGCCGCGACGTCCTCGGCGGTGGCCATCAGATCGCTGTGGGGCACAACGCGATTGACGAGATGCACTTCTTTGGCCCGTCGCGCGTCGATGGGTTCGCCCATCAGCTCCAGCTCCATCGCGATGCCCACCCCGACCGTGTTCACCAGCCGGACGATGCCCCCGTCGGCGAAATGCATGCCACGCCGCATGTGGAAGAAGCCGAAGTTCGCGTGCTCGGACGCGATCCGGATGTCACACGCCAGGGCAAGTTCGATGCCGCCTCCGATGACCCAGCCGTTCAGCGCCGCGATGATCGGTTTAGGCGTCCGATGCAGCCCTCGGGTGATCCGGCCCGCGAATCCCTTGTCAAGCAGGCTGCGTCCGAGGTCGGGCCCGGCGTTGAGCCACGGATCGACATGCGATTTCAGGTCGGCGCCCGCGCAGAAGGTCTTGTCGCCGGCCCCGGTGAGGATCGCGATCCGGACATCCGGATCGTCGCGGAAATGCGTCCACGCCTCGAACAGCAGCTCATCGGTCTCGGTGTCGATGGCGTTGTGGACCTCGGGCCGGTTCAGCGTGATGTATGCGATCTGATCGCGCTTCTCGTAGATCACCTTGGCCATGGGAGTCCCTTCGGAGTCATGCCGAGACCGCGCCGCGGCCGGCCTTGTGTCGGGCAATGATCAGCTTCATGATTTGCGCGGTGCCGTCTCCGATCTGCAGGCCCAGGACGTCTCGCAGGCGTTGTGCGTACGGCATTTCCTCGGTGTAGGCACCGTGCCCATTGAGCAGCAGGCAGGTTTGGACGATGTCGAAGGCCAACTTGGGTGCCCACCACTTGCACATCGCTGCCTCAGCGGTGTGCGGCAGCCCCTGGTCCTTGAGCCACAACGTCTTCAGGCACAGCAACCGGCATGCCTCAAGTTGGGTCTCGGCCTCGGCCAACGGGAACGACACACCCTGTTGCGCGATCAGCGGTTTGCCGAAACTGGTCCGCTCAGCGGTGGACAGCCACGTTTCGTCAAGGGACTGCCGGGCGACCGCCAGACACTGAAGCCCGATCAGGGCACGGCTGTAGTCGAAGCCCTGCATCACCTGGACGAAACCGTCATCTTCCCGGCCGATCAGGTGCGTTGCCGGTATCACCACGTGGTCGAAGTGGATCGACCCCCGCCCGGCGCACCGGCCGCCGAGATCGTCGAACTCACTGGTCTTGATGCCCGGCAAGTCCAGAGGGACGAGGAAGGCGCTGATCCCACGCGCGCCGCTGGACTGCGCCCCGGTGCGGGCCCAGACGATCGCGAACCCCGCCTGGGTCGCAAAGCTGGTCGACGTCTTCTCGCCGTCGAGGATGTAGGTGGCGCCGTCTTTGGTTGCCCGGAGGGTGAGGTTCGCGGCGTCCGATCCACCGCCCGGCTCGGTCAGCGCGATGGCCGGGATCATCTCGCCGGCGGTCACACCGCGCAGCCACGGCGCGACCACTGCGGGATCTCCGTGCCGGGCCAGGATCGCGCCGCTCAGCGACATCGTCACCATCAACTGGCCGACGTTGTAGTCAGACCGGCAGATGGCCTCGAGGACGAGACCCGCTGTGGTGCAGTCAAGCCCGAGGCCGCCGTACTCTTCAGGGAGCTCTACCCCGAACAGTCCGAGGCTGCCCATCGCCCGCAATGTCGCGCGGTCGAACGCACCCTCGTGCTCGCGTTGCTTGTAATACCGAGCCAGCTGTCGCTCAGCGAAGCCCCTGGCCACCTCGACCAGCACCTCTTGCTCCGCGCTGATCGAGAAGCTCAACGGTCCCGTCATGGTCCTCCTCGTGGTGACTGCTGGCGACCTCCGCTGTGATAGCCGTCGCTACGCACAAACGCCAAGGTCACCGTGCCCGACGACAGCCGGTCCGGTGTCCGGCACGTGAGTTGCCACTATGATACACAACTGCATCATGTGATGAGGCTTTGTTCCCCGGGAATTGTCCCTCACGCCGCAAGACAAGCGGGCCGAAGCGGTCATCGGGGCGGCGGGAGAGCAACGAACCGTTCCGCGGCAGGCGTCGTCGCCGCGGTTCTGCCTCTACGGCGATCCGGCGTCACGACCGGCCGAGAACGCGCGCGAGCCGCCTCAGCCCCGACTACCCGCCGCTGTACTTTCGCAGACGCGCCGAGTAGTTGGCGTTGAAATCGGTGTAGCGCTCTCGAAGTCGATCACCCGGCCAGCCCGCCGGGAGCAGCTCGTCCGGCAGGTACGGATCGAGCAGCAGGTGTCGGATTACCTCCGCGGTAGCCATGAACCCTTCGGCGAGACTCTCTGCTTCGTCAAGCACCGTGAGCAATCGGTCCGCCTCGGCCGCCCATCCCGGCAAGTCCCACAGCGACGCTGCCAGGCTCGACGAGTCAGAGTGGTGACTGACAAAAAACTCACACTGGTCGGCGATGATGCCGTCGAGCTCACGAGAGAGGTTGTCCGGCCGCATCCACACCCCCTCGCGCAACTCGCCCATCCGGTGCCGCACCATGCTCGTACGCAGGGCCAGGCGCTCGGCCAACGGCCGGGTCGTGCTCGTGACGACGGCCATCTCCCACCCCCCAGTCCACCGCCGAGTGGGGGGCGAGGTGAGCGCATCCTGTTCGGCCTGCCGTCGCAGCAATCGCTCGGACAGGCGATACACGCCATCGTCAACGGTCACGTCGCCGTCCTTCACCATGCGCGTCAGGGCAACCCGGGTCGCGCGGTCCGCGATCCCAAACAGCTCCCCGACCTTCACCAAGGCGCTAATCGGAAGCGCCGGGGGATGGTAGCCGAGCAGAGTGCTCAACGCGACCGACCTCGCGGTAAGCGGGGTGATCGACGGCAGGTGACGGTGCGGGACCACGGGATACATAACTGAACTCCATCACTTGTCCTACAACACATCGATCGCACTGCGCTCACGCATCGGCAATGCAAACCTATTGCAGTGCACACGTAGGCCATTTCAGTACAGCCCGATCCGCAGTGACGTGTGTCTGGTCGGCCTGCGCGGGCGGCACACCCGACAGCGGGGCGCCAGATCACACCAGGTAGACGGTCACGATCAGCGCGGTGACCGCGAGCAACCAGCCGTCGCAGACCAACCGCAGCGCAAGTGGCGCGTGACGCACCTCCATGAAGTGCCTGATCACCAACCGCACCTTGACGGCGGCGATGAGCAGGATGGCCACCGTCGCCACCTCGGGGGTGACCGAGTTCTTCGAAAGCAACCAGGTCGTTGCGCAGGTGGCCAGCATCAACGCGGCCCACACGATAGTGACCGGCTTGCGAAGCAGCTCCACTACTCACCTCACCAGATACAGCAGCGGGAACAGGATGATCCAGAGCAGGTCGACCATGTGCCAGTAGATACCGCCGCATTCGAGAACGACGGGCCGCTCCGGGTCGAACGACCGGGATCGGGCCTTGAACCACAGCACGAGTAACACGACGCTGCCCGCGATGACATGGAACAGATGGATTCCGGTCAGCGTGAAGTAGTACATGAAGAAGTCGTTGGTCAACAGGCTGATGCCCGCGTTCAACTTCTCGGTGTACTCGATGGCCTTCGAC
>NZ_JBAPPI010000837.1:0-1973 GCF_049280035.1 Mycobacterium sp.
ATGCGCGGTGGGAAGTTCCTAAACAACTGGCGGATGGCCGAATTGCACGCCAAGGAGGCACCCGACCGGGTTTGGGAACTGGAGACCTACGGCGCGCTGTTCGACCGACTCAAAGACGGCAAGATCAGCCAACGCAACTTCGGTGGGCACACCTACCCCCGGCTCGCGCACGTCGGTGACCGCACCGGCCTGGAGCTGATCCGCACCATGCAGCAGAAGATCGTCTCGCTGCAGCAGGAGGATTACGCCGAAGTTGGCGATTACGAGGCGCGGATCAAGGTCTTCGCCGAGTGCACGATCACCGATTTACTCAAAGACGGTGACGCGATCTCCGGCGCATTCGGCTACTGGCGCGAAAGCGGCCGCTTCGTCTTGTTCGAAGCCCCGGCGGTGGTCATGGCCACCGGCGGGATCGGCAAGTCATTCAAGGTGACGTCGAATTCCTGGGAGTACACCGGCGACGGCCACGCTTTGGCACTGCGGGCCGGCGCGACGCTGATCAACATGGAGTTCGTCCAGTTCCACCCGACCGGCATGGTGTGGCCGCCCAGCGTGAAGGGCATTCTCGTCACCGAGGGTGTGCGCGGCGACGGCGGAGTGCTGAAGAACTCCGACCAAACCCGGTTCATGTTCGACTACATCCCGCCGGTATTCAAAGGCCAGTACGCCGAAACCGAGCAAGAGGCCGACCAGTGGCTCAAGGACAACGACTCGGCCCGTCGCACCCCGGACCTGCTGCCCCGTGACGAGGTCGCCCGCGCGATCAACTCCGAAGTCAAGGCCGGCCGCGGCACCCCACATGGCGGGGTCTACCTCGACATCGCGTCCCGGCTGACCCCCGAGCAGATCAAGAAGCGCCTCCCGTCGATGTATCACCAGTTCATGGAGCTGGCCGGAGTCGACATCACCAAAGAGCCGATGGAAGTCGGGCCCACCTGCCATTACGTGATGGGCGGCATCGAGGTGGACGCCGACACCGGCGCCGCCACCGTCCCTGGGCTGTTCGCCGCCGGTGAGTGCTCCGGCGGCATGCACGGCTCCAACCGTCTTGGCGGCAACTCGCTTTCGGACCTGTTGGTCTTCGGCCGTCGGGCCGGCCTGGGCGCCGCCGACTACGTGCGGGCGCTCAGCAGCCGTCCGAAAGTCTCCGACGACGACATTGACGCGGCCGCGAAACGGGCGCTGGTCCCCTTCGAGACCCCGACAAACGGCGCCACCGCGGAAAACCCGTACACGTTGCAGTTGGAGCTGCAGCAGACGATGAACGACCTGGTGGGCATTATTCGCAAGGCCGAGGAAATCACCGAGGCCCTCGGCCGGCTCGACCAGCTTCGCGAACGGTTCAAGCACATCCACGTCGAGGGACACCGCCAGTACAACCCCGGCTGGAATCTGGCCATCGACCTGCGCAACCTGCTGCTGGTCAGCGAATGCGTCGCCAAGGCCGCGCTGCAGCGCACCGAAAGCCGGGGCGGGCACACCCGTGATGACCACCCATCGATGGATTCCTCGTGGCGCAAGGTGTTGCTGGTCTGCAAGGCGGCTGGCGGCGACGAGGTGATTCCCGACATCTCGGTCACTCACAAAGACCAGGTTCCGATGCGGCCCGATCTACTAGAGGCGTTCGAAATCTCCGAACTGGAGAAGTATTACACCGCCGAAGAATTGGCCGACCACCCAGGACGGAGAGGCTAATGAGCTACAACGCGACCCTGCGGGTATGGCGTGGCGACGAATCCGGTGGTGGACTACAGGATTTCACCGTGGAGGTCAACGAGGGCGAGGTGGTGCTTGACATCATTCACCGTCTGCAGCAGACCCAGACACCCGACTTGGCGGTGCGGTGGAACTGCAAAGCCGGCAAGTGCGGCTCGTGCTCGGCTGAGGTCAACGGCAAGCCCAAGTTGATGTGTATGACCCGGATGTCGACCTTCGCCGAAGACGAAGTGGTTACCGTGACGCCAATCCGGACC
>NZ_JBAPPI010000838.1:0-8941 GCF_049280035.1 Mycobacterium sp.
CGCTTGGGGTTCGCTCAGGCGCGGCTAGCTGCGCGGCAACAAAACGCGCAGTCCGCGAACAGACACGCGGAGGTGTAGCCGAACAAGGAGCTGGAGTACACACGAGGAATTTAGCACGCTTATTAGAGTTGTTCAGATGACAACCGCTGAGCAACGGGTCGCAGTGATCACCGGCGCTAGCGCCGGGATCGGCGAGGCAACCGCGAAAACCCTTGCCGCGCAAGGCTTTCACGTGGTGGCCGTGGCACGCCGGGCCGACCAAATCAACGCGCTGGCCGCCGAGATCGGTGGAACCGCCATCGTGGCCGACGTCACTGATGATGCGGCAGTGGAAGAGCTCGCAGGTCAGCTCAGTCGGGTTGATGTGCTGGTCAACAATGCCGGCGGCGCCAAGGGCCTGGAACCGGTAGCCGACGCGGACCTGGAGCACTGGCGGTGGATGTGGGAGACCAACGTGCTGGGCACGCTGCGGGTAACCCGTGCGCTGCTGCCCAAGTTGATCGACTCCGGCAACGGCCTGATCGTCACCGTCACCTCGGTTGCGGCCCTGGAGGTCTACGACGGCGGCGCCGGCTACACGGCGGCCAAACATGCCCAGGGCGCGCTGCACCGCACGCTGCGCGGCGAGCTGTTGGGAAAACCGGTGCGGCTCACCGAGATTGCTCCCGGAGCGGTCGAAACCGAATTCTCATTGGTCCGCTTCGGCGGCGACCAGCAGCGCGCCGACGCCGTCTATGCGGGCATGACGCCGCTGGTCGCGGCCGATATCGCCGAGGTGATCGGGTTCGTGGCGTCCCGGCCGTCGCACGTCAACCTCGACCAGATCGTCATCCGGCCGCGCGATCAGGCGAGCACTACCCGCCGGGTCTAGCCGCCGGGTCGGCCGCTAGGCGGCGTCGTCGGGGTGCCCGACAACGTCGGCGCATTGCGGGGAGTGGCCGGGGCGTTGCGGGGTATCGACACCGGCGACGGCTTGGCTCCGCTGGCCGGCGGCAGCGCCGACATGCCCACCCAGGTGTCCCAGTCGACGGCCCAGTCCCAGATGTCGCCGTCGGAGTAGGACAGCTCGATCGTGCTGCCGGTCACCTCGACCGGGTCGCCGTAGATCGCGCTGCTGAAGTACTGCTGGGCGTCGGACGTCGACAGGTTGATGCAGCCATTGGTGACGTTGGTGTTGCCCTGCGCGCCGGCACTGGCCGGGTTGGCGTGGATGAACTCGCCGTTGTTGGAAATCCGCACCGCCCAGCGTTCGTGTGCATTCGAATAGCCGGCGGCCGGGTTGGACATGTAGAAGTCGGAGTACTTCTCGGTGACCACGTGAATGCCGTTGCGGGTCACGTTGCGGGCCTTGTCGGCTTCACCGTAGCTGCACGGGAAGTCCATGATGACGCCCTCGTCGCGGACCACTTGGATGCGGTGTGAGGGCACTTCGGCTTTGACCAATTGGCGGCGACCGATCTCGATGTTCAGGCTCATGTCCTGCTTGCCGTAGGCGCCCTCGCCAAACGGCAGCCCGTAGAGCTTGGCGTCGACGCTGACCTTGGTGCCGGCCGGGTAGTACTCGCGGGTTCGCCAGTGCACTCGGGCGCCACCGACTTCGTCGGGCAGCCACGCCCAGCTGCCCTCGACGGGCGGCTCGGTGCTGACTTTCAAGGCCCGCTCGACGGCGGCCTTGTCAGCGATCGGCGCGTCGAACTGGATGATGATCGGCGCCGCGACCCCGACGGTCTGTCCGTCGGCGAGCTGGAACCCACCGTCGATGACCTTGGTGGGCGCGACCGTGGTGAGCTTGCCCTGCACCGGCACAGCCTTGCCGTCGTGGCCTACCGCCGATCCGTTCCAGGTGTAGGTGGCGTCGTAGCCGAGCGGCTCGGTGACGGTGTAGATGGTGCGGTCCCGGTTCAACGCACCCTTGATCACCTTGCCGGACGAGTTGGTCAACGCAACGTGCTGAAACCAGCCGTCGCGCACCTCGACGGTGATCGGTGCGGTCGGGACCACCTCGGTGGCCTTATCGGCCGGCCGGAACGTCACGCTGACCTCTGCCGGTGGCTTGGCCTTCTCCGCTTGTTTGCTCGGCCCGCCGAAGCAAGCGGCTAACACGTTCGGCGCAAAGATGCCGACGGCCAGGGTCGTCAAAGCCCGGCGTCGGTTGACCGGCGAGAGGCCGCGCGCAGTGTCCACGACACAACAAGATACCGGCGAAAATGGACCGGCTGCCCCACGCGCACTACAGCGAGCAGCCGACCAGCACCGGCTCGGGTGTCAGTGTGACACCAAACACATCGCGGACCCCGTCCCGCACGGTGCGCGCCAGCGCCACCACGTCGGCGGCACTGGCCCCGCCGCGGTTCGTCAAAGCAAGCGCATGCTTGGTGGACAGTCGGCAGCGCGCAGTTGGGACGTCCGGATAGCCTTTGCCGAAGCCGGCTTGCTCGACCAGCCAGCCGGCGGCCAGTTTGACGCCGTCGGGAGCCGGATAGTGCGGCACTGCGCGGCCCGTCCCGCTGGCGCTACCCGCCAGCTCTTGGTAAAACTCTGGCGCGACAACCGGATTGGTGAAAAACGAGCCCACGCTCCAGGTGTCGTGGTCGGCCGGGTCGAGCACCATGCCCTTTCGGGTACGCAACTCGAGCACCGCCTCGCGGACCGCCGCGGGATCCGCGCGCTCCCCGGTCGTCACGCCCAGCGCCGCGACCAATTCGCTGTAGCGCATCGGCGCGCTGCGGCCCGACGGGTCCAACGCGAACTCCACCTCCAAAACGATGGCCGCGTCGGCGTGCTTGAGCACGCTGGTGCGATACCCGAATCCCAGTTCACTGGGCGGCGCCCAGCGCACCTCGCCGCTACGCCGGTCCAGCAGCCGGGCCCGGGTCAGGGTGTCAGCCACCTCAGCGCCGTAGGCGCCGACATTTTGCACGGGGGTGGCCCCCGCCGAGCCGGGAATGCCCGACAGGCACTCCAGCCCGCCCAGGCCTGCGGCGATCGCCGCGACAACCACGTCGTCCCACACCGCCCCGGCCTCGGCCCGCACGATGTTGCCGTCGACGCTGATGCTGTCGGTGGCCAGCCGCACCACGGTCAGGTCGGTCAGCGTCTCGGCGATCACCACGTTCGAGCCCCCGGCCAACACAAGCAGCGGCTGGCAACCCTCGCCGTCGAGGTGGTGCAGCGTGGCGACCACCTGCTCGGTGCTGGTGCAGGTGATGACGCGCGGCGCGACCGGACCGACCCGCAGCGTGGTCAGCGGCGCCAGCGGCACCGCCTCGTCGACGCCCGCACCGGCGAAAAGCGTTCCCACGTCACCCGGTTTCATGAGTCTTGACGGTAGCCTGACCTGCTATGCCGCGTTCGTTCGACATGTCCACCGACTATGCGGTCACCGTCGAAGAGGTCTTGCAGGCCTTCAGCGAAGAGGAGTACTGGCTGGCCCGGCTCGCCGATTCGGGCGCCGACGACACCGCGCTGGATTCGATACAAATCGGCGGTCCATCCGGAGATGACGGCAGCATCGACGTGATCACCACACAAGTGCTGCGCAGCGACCGGCTCCCGGGCATAGTCACCCAGTTCCACCGCGGCGATCTGCGCATCCGCCGCGAGGAGAGATGGGAGCCGGTCACCAACGGCTCGGCGAGCGCAACCATCACCGGCTCGATCCTGGACTCGCCGGCGTCGCTGACCGGCACCGCGGTGCTGGAGCCGGTGGCGGAGTCGGGCGGCGCCCGGATGAAGCTCCGGGCCACCGTCGAGGTGCGCATCCCGCTGGTCGGCGGCAAGTTGGAGAACTTCATCGGTAACCAACTCGTCGAGTTGCTGATCGCCGAGCAGCGTTTCACCACCACGTGGATCGGCGAAACCGCCTGATCATGACCGTGTTCGGGCGCCGCCTTCGGCGGCGGTAATACCGCCCTTGAGGAGTTCGCCGATGACCTTCTTCAGCACCGGCGATAACAACCAATCAAGACCGGGGATCTTGGGTGTCGACCGTAGGTGCCAGCTGACCGCGGTTCCGGTTCCTGCTTCGCGCAGCTCGACCGTGCCGACGTGATCCCGGACCGGCGCGCCTGAGAGCAACTTGTACGCATAACGGGTGGGTCGCCGATAGTCGATGATCTCTTCGACGATAGGAGGCCCGACCGCCTCGATGCGTCTGATCGCACCGACACCGTTTGGTGCGGGGGTTCCTTCGCGATCTAGCGTGCTGCGACGGCACGCCCACACGTAGTCCGCGATCGCGCGGTGGTCAGTGAGGGCGTCGAACACCGTCTCGATTGGCGCCGTCGTGGTCCGCGTGAGAGTGAACTCGATCATCCGCCCGCCACGCTTCCCACCCGTGTTGCCCAGTTGTCCACCTTCATGACCCCTCTCCCTTGCTAGCTCGATTGAATTCTGGCATCCGGGGCGATCCCACTGCGTATTCAGGTCGACCCGCTGCGCCCGGCTCCGCCGCGCTTGCGATCGCCCTAGGCTGGTGGTCATGCGGATTGCGGTGGCGCAGATCCTGTCCGGCACCGACCCGGCCGACAACCTGCAGCTGGTGCGGGACTACGCCGGGCGGGCTGCCGACGCCGGCGCGCGATTGCTGGTGTTCCCGGAAGCGACCATGTGCCGATTCGGGGTACCGCTGGCGCCGATCGCCGAGCCGGTCGACGGGCCATGGGCCGACGGGGTACGCCGGATCGCCGCCGACGCGAACATCACCGTGATCGTGGGCATGTTCAGCCCGGCCGATGACGGGCGGGTCACCAACACGCTGCTGGCAGTGGGCCCGAGCGCACCGAATCAGCCCGACACCCACTACCACAAGATTCACCTCTACGACGCGTTCGGCTTCTCCGAGTCGCACACCGTCGCGCCGGGCCACGAGCCGGTGGTGATCACCGTCGACGGCGTCGGGGTGGGGCTGACCACCTGCTATGACCTACGCTTTCCCGAACTCTTCACCGCGCTGGCGCGCTGCGGCGCCCAGTTGATCACCGTCAGCGCGTCGTGGGCTTCTGGCCGCGGCAAGCTGGAGCAGTGGACGCTGCTGGCCCGGGCTCGGGCGCTGGACTCCACCAGTTACATCGCCGCCGCCGGGCAGGCCGATCCGGGCGAGCCGCTGGCTTCGACCGCGCCGACCGGGGTGGGCGGCAGCCTGGTGGTTTCCCCGTTCGGCGAGGTGGTGGCCTCGGCCGGAGCCGATCCGCAGTTGTTGGTCACCGACATCGCCCTCGATCGGGTGACCGAAGCCCGCGAAACAATCGCGGTGCTGCGCAACCACATAGCTTTCGCTCATGGGGATAAGGCAGAATCGCCCAGGTGACGAATCCGCAAGGACCGCCGCACCAGGACCCGTCGATATGGGCTCGTCCGGGCGGCCAGAGTCCGGGTACCCAACCGGCCCCGCCGGCCGAGTCGCCAACAACCCAGGTGGCTGGGCATGAGCCACCAGTCCAGCCGGCACACCAGACCGTTACGGCGCCGACACTGGAATTCCCGGCTGCGTCGCCTTACGAACAGCCCCCGTCGCAGGACCCAGCAGCTCCCGTGAAAACCAAACGCCGCTTCCTCGGCGACCCGGTGTCGATCATCCTGGTTCTGGTCATCGTGGCGGCGTTAGCCGTCGCCGGTCTGATCGGCGGCGAGCTGTATGCCCGCCACCGCGCCGACAACGTGGTGGCCACGGCCACCGAATGCGTGGTGCAGGACCAGGCCACGGTGTCCTTCGGCCCCACCCCGTTCCTGTTGCAACACATCACCGGCCACTACCGCGACATCTCCATCCACACCGCAGGGCACCAGATCCGCGACGCTAAGGGAATGAGGGCGGACATCAACATCAACGACGTTGACCTGCACGGCAGCGCTGACTCAAAGGGAACCATCGGCGCGCTGGATGCCACCATCACCTGGACGTCGGACGGCATCAAGGAAACCGTGCAAAACGGTGTTCCACTCGTCGGCGGATTGATCAACAGCGTCAGCACCAACACCAGTGCCGGCACCATCGAATTCAACGGCGCAATGGGCTTGGGCAGTGTCACCGTCAAGCCGGCGGTCGCCGGCAGCGGGCTGTCACTGCAGGTGGTCAAGGTCACCGCGATGGGCACCACGCTCCCGCACGAGGCGGCGCAATCGGCGCTGGACACCTTCACCTCCGGACTCACCAAGAACTATCCGCTGGGTATCCACGCCGACAGCGTGCAGGTCACCAATGACGGCGTGGTGGCTCACTTTTCGACGCGCAACGCCTCCATCCCAGCCGGCCAGACCGACCCCTGCTTCGCCCATGTTTAGGACCGACCGCCACGGGGATAAGGAATCGCGCTCATGACGAACTCACGAGGGCCATCAAGCGGCGACCCGTCGGAAGGGGGTCGTCCGCCCAGGCCGGCCGGGCCGCCCAACCGGGGTGTACCGCCACGACGCCAGCCTCCACCGCCGTCCGAGTACCCGACTCGCCAGATCCGCCACGGCGGCCCCCCGCCGAATCGCCCACCGCAGCAACCGGGTTCACCGCCGCAACAACCGGGTTCGCCACCGCAACAACCGGGTCCGCCGCTGAATCGGCCGCCGTAACAGCCCGGTCTGCCACCCAATCCGCGGCCGCATCAGCCCGGTCCGCCGCCCCCACACGAACATGCCACCACCACCCGGATAGCGACACCGGCGCCGTCGCCAGACACACCGGTGAAGAGCAAACACGGCTTTTTCGCTGACCGGACAGCGATCCTGTTGATCCTGGCGATCGTGGTGCTGGTGGTCCTCGCCGGTGCGATTGGCGCCGAGCTGTATACCCGCCACCTGGCGAGTAGCAAGGTGGCAAGCGCGGTGCAGTGCGAGGTGCAAGACAGCGCCACCGTGTCCTTCACCCCGGTCCCGCCGGTGCTATGGCAATACCTCACCAGTGACTACTCCGACATCTCCGTGCAGACTGCGGGCAATCAGGTGCGGTCGGCCAAAGGCATGAAGGTGAGCCTGGACATCCGCAACATTAAATTAAGTAACACCAACAACTCTCAGGGCACGATCGGCTCACTGAACGGCACCATCACCTGGTCGGCGGATGGCATCAAGCAGTCGATCCAGGACGCCATCCCGGTGCTGGGCAAGTTCGTCACCGGCGACGTCACCACCAACCCCAGTGACGGCACGGTCTCACTGAAGGGCACGTTCGACAGCGCGACCGTCAAGCCGCAGATCGTCAACAACGGGCTGTCGCTGCAGGTGGTCAGTTTGAGCGCCTTGGGCTCCAAGATGTCAACAACCACAGTCCAAAAGGACCTGGACGACCTCACCTCGAAAGCGACCCAGAACTATCCGCTGGGCATCCACGCCGACAGCGTCAAGGTCACCGACAGCGGGGTGGAGGCGACGTTCTCTGCCCAAAACGCCACCATCCCGACGTCGTCGTCGCAGCCGCAGTCCGGTCAGGACTGCTTCAGCGGAGGCTGAGGCTCAGTCCAGCCCGTCGAGCACCGCGCGGGTGCCCGACAGCCCCAGCCGGGTGGCGCCTGCGTCAAGCATCGCCAAAGCATCGGCGGCAGTGCGGATGCCGCCGCTGGCCTTGACCCCGAGCCGTCCGCCGACGGTGTCGGCCATCAGCGCGACAGCGGCCACCGACGCCCCGCCGACGGGATGAAAACCCGTCGAGGTCTTCACGAAATCCGCGCCGGCGTCTTCGGCGGCGCGACAAACGTCGGCCAGGGTTTGCTCGCCGGCCAGCGTCAACAGCGCCGCCGACTCGACGATCACCTTGAGCACGGCGGCGGTTACGGCGGCTCGCACTGCCGCGATCTCTGACCGCACCGCGTCGACGTCACCGGCAACCGCGGCGCCGATGTCGATGACCATGTCGACCTCGCTGGCACCGGACGCCACAGCCAGCGCCGCTTCCCGTGCCTTCAGCTCGGGCAGGTGCTTCCCGGAAGGGAACCCGGCAACCGTGGCCACCCGCACCCCTGCGGTGTTGGCGTGCGGCACCATCGACGGCGAGACGCACACGGCGTAGACGCCCAGGGCTGCGGCTTCGGCCGCGGCGGCGGCCACTTCAGCGGCCGTGGCCTCGGGTTTGAGCAGGGTGTGATCGACGAGGGCCGCCACCTGGGCGCGGGTCCGTCGGCCGGGCATCAAAAGCTCTCTTCGGAACCGCCGGGGTTGCATCCAGAGCCGATCATCGTGGTGGCGTCGACGACCGGCCGCCACCGCTCCAGATTCCAGCTGGCCTTGCCCGGCTGGAGAACCTCGGCCAACTCCCAATGGCAGAGGAACTGCTCGCGCATACCCGGGGTAGCCGCATCGGACGCCAGAGCGAGCACCTCGGACCACGCCTCATCGGCGTCGGGACCGGCCGAACCGAGTTGCCGGGCGGCCGTTCGGCCGGACGCCGTCGGATACACCCGCAGGCTGGGCAGCTGGTTCCACTGAGTCCAAAGAACGTGGTCGACGAACGGCGGCGGGGACCGAGGATCCTGCGGCGCTCCCGCGCCGGCGGTGTCCGGATCGGCCGATGCCGGAGCGGCACCCAACAGCGCGACGATCACGGTCGCCGCGAGGGTCAAAGCTCGCATCCCGCTATCGCGACTTGCCCTGAATCTCAAGAAGTTTCGGCCGAACGTCAACCAGGTAGACACCCGCCGCGCAGGCCCCGATAACCATCCCCATCACCGACGACGCCGGTAATACCGCGGTAAGCAGCGCGGCAACGCCCAAGATGATCAACCAAACCGGCTTGGTCATCTTGTCGGCGGCGGTGTATGCGTCGGGCCGCTGCATCGCCGCGTGCACGAAGGCGTAGACCCCCATCAGCAATACGCCGATCTGAACGACGGTCAAAACTATATACACGAGATCCACCCAATAAGCCTAAGCGTGCGACGCGAAAAACGTCGACTCCGAGCCGCCCGGTCGGGCGACTCGGAGTCGAGGTGTAGCAGGTCCGCGTTGCCCTTTCCGG
>NZ_JBAPPI010000839.1:0-8470 GCF_049280035.1 Mycobacterium sp.
CCCCAACCTCGGTGCAGTACGCGCTCTGCTTCATCGGTTGCGCGGGCCCGGGCGGACCGTCGGGCGGTACCGCCGCCGTGTCGATCCCCGGAGGATCGATCGCGTAGGCCGGCGACCCGGACAGCGCTACAGAGGCAACGATGAGCGTCGTGGCAGCTACTGCGGCCGCACGGAGCGGCCGCAGCCGACGACTACCGGTAACGAATCGCTGCATAGACATTCATCAGCCAGAATGCCAGCGGGAAGATCGGCATCAGGCAGAGGTACTCGACCCATTCCACGAGCTTGCGGAACAGCGGGCTGTAGATGGTGTTGGGTACCACCGCCGCAGCCGTCAATCCCGCCGCGGGCAAGAGCACCACCAGGGCGACTCCCGCCGACACCGCCGCCGTTGAGGACAACACCAGCGAATACCGCACGACGATCGAGGCGACGATCAGGACCGAGGTCACGGCCAGAACGATCGCCTGCAAACGGTCGACGTAGGAGCGACCACGCAGCATCAGGAAGCCGGCGGTGGCAGCGGCCAGCAGCAGCGGTAGCCACCGGTCGCCGGTGCGCGGGTCGGATACGCCTGCCAGGGACACAATCGTCAGCACACCCAGGCCGATCAGCAGTCCGGTCAGGAACGACCGGGCCCGCTCGGCCCGCAGCACAACGTCTTGGACGGACGCGGGGCCCTCCAGGGTCGGACGGCCGCCGCCAACAGGGTGCACCACGGTGGTCGGCAGGTCAGGCCGCGCCTCGAACACCCAGCGGCTGGTGGCAGACGGGAACACCGGCAGCCGGATCCCGGACAACCAGCGGGACAGCGCCGGCGCACCGTGATAGCCGAACACGCAGGCCAGCAGTATGCAGGTCAACAGGGTCACCGCACCGGTGCCGAAGGCCATCCGGGCCAGGCTCGCCAACGTCGCGGCCACGCACACGGTAACGATCGCAGTGCCAGTGCCCAGCCGACGGCCGGTGAACCGCATGGCCAGCATTGCGCCGACACAGGCGACCGCGAATCCCATCACTGCGTGCGGCGCCCCGACCGGGCCGGGGGGTGCGGCAGCCGCCGCCACCGCGAGTGGCGCCAGCCCGCTCCACAGCATGATGTCGCCTGCGCGGCGGTCCTGGTCGGTCTTGGCGCGCGACAAGATCATCAGCGCGACCGAGATCACCAGCACCGCGATGACCGCGGCGTAGGGCGCCGGAACCCACGAGTCGTGCTGCCAGCGGAACCAGCCCAGCAGCGCCGTTCCCAACAGCACCCCGGCGGCGACCATTGCCGCACCGACCTGGATGGCCACCGTCGGATTGATTGAGCTGAACCGCTTGCTGAGGTTCACCGACACGGCCGTCGAGATGTGCTCGATGACTTGGGAGCGGTGTTCGGTGTCTTCGACGAAGCGCAGCCACACCCGGTCGCCGTCGTAGATGTCCTGCTCGCTCAGCGACTGGGCAGCCCGTAGCGGGGTCCCGTCAACCAAGCACAACGCCCACCTGCCGCGCTGTTTGGCTTCCAGTGCCGGCAGACCCAGCTCCCGCAGTCGGACGTTGATGACCTTGAGTAACGGGTCGATCATCACCGAGACCGGGGCGTTGGCGTCTAGCAGCACGCCGATTTGCGCGCCCTCGCCGGCGATGATGCCAACCACGACAGACTGAGGCGATGTGACTGCCTCTGCTCCAGGCTGTGGCGCCTCGGCTACTGCGGTCATTGTTCAACCCCTCTGTCGACGATTTCTGGGTCCATGTGTCTTGCCTCGCTATTTGTAATTGTGACGTCGCGTCCCAATTGTTGAGCAGATTCTAGAGAATTTCGCGGCATCCGCTCCATGAGTGAATGCTGCACCGAAAAACCTTGGCATGTGCGGTATTTCCGTAACATTTAGTTAAACTCTGCTATGCGTTTTCCACTCGCCGTAGGGAAGTGTTTCCAAAACCGTCTTTATCCCGACCTGGACCAACTGCTGGGTGGCTGGGCAGATCGCTAGCCAGGCCTCGTTCGACCCGGCGGTACGCGCTTGCTGGTACATCGCGATACGCCCGCCCGATCCGTCCTTAAGCGACAGCACCGAGGCGCTGGGCCCCTTGGCGTCGTCCTGGTATTGCCTGGCGTAGACCGCGGCCTCAGCTGCCGGATCCGACAGCGCCTGCCCCAGCGCGGCCACCGTCGCCGCACTGATGCCGAGCCGCCGCAGATCGCCGCCGGAGAAGACGTTGAAACCGGAGCTCTGCCAAGCCTTCGTGATCTCCAGCATTTCCTCCAGCGGCACGTTGACCGCGTTGATCGCCGCGGGATCGGCGTGGTGGATCGACTCCAGTGCATCGAAGACCAGCGCCGCGATCGAAGCGGTGTCGGCGATTGCGACGTCGTCGACGGTGATCTCGTCGCCCACCCGTACCGCCGAGACCCAGTGCTGGCCACGGCGGGCCAGCAGCACCCGGAACTCGTTGTCCGGGATCTCGCGGGAACCCACTGGTTCGTCTTCGCCGCCTTCTTCTTTTTCCTTGACGCCGTAGAGCAGCTTGCCCCGGGACAGCAGCGCGATGAGCTCGAGATCAGGCGCGGCCAACACCCGCATCCGGGCAGCGATCGCGTCGTTGACCGTCTCGCCCGTGACGATGCCCTGCTCGCGCATGACCGCCATGCCAGGATGCTCGTTCAGCCAGTCCATCGAATCAGTGGAAACGAATGGCCGACACCGCAATTCGGGCGCGACGTGGCGAATATCCAGCAACGCCTGCAACATCCAGAAACCCTCGACGTTGACTGTGATATCGGTCCGGGTGGTTTGATCCATCACTACTCTCGTGTCTCGGCGTGGTCGGTTACCGCATGACGCGGCAGCACACCCGGGTCGGTGTGCTGCCGCGCCAGTTGGTGACTTTTAAGCCCAGCTAGAGCCAACAGCGCTGTCGGTGGACGACATGTTGTTTCCTGCCGTCTGCACCTTCTGCCCGTGCTGGTTAGCCTGCTCGTAGATCACCTGGAAGTTGCGACCCAACTGGGTGATGAACTCCTGGCAGGCCACCGAACCCGAACCGCCCCAGAAGTCACCGGCGGCCAGCACATCGCGCACGATGGACTGGTGCTCGGCCTCCAAGGAAGCGGCCTGGGCCCGGATGAGCGCACCATGGGCGTCGACATCACCGAACTGGTAGCTAATCGACATTTATCTGTCCCTCCTGATTGGAAAAGTTTACGCTTGCAGCGGGTTAGCTGCTCAGAATCTGCTGCGAAGCCTGCTCTTGGGTTTCGTAGTTGTTGGCATCGCGGATCAAGCCGTCGCGCACACCGTGGAGCATGTTGACGATGTTGCGGAAGGCCTGGTTCATCTGGCCCATGGTGTCGTAGGACGTCATCTGGGCCGTACCGCTCCAGCTGGCACCGGCGATGTTTTGGCTCGATGCCCACATCTTGCGGGCCTCGTCCTCAACGGTTTGGGCGTGCACATCGAAACGGCCCGCCATCGACCGCATCTCGTGCGGGTCAGTCATAAAACGTGTAGGCACTTACTTGTCTCCTTGATTGAGTAGTGATCGGAGTGCGCAGACCCCGGAGTTATGCGTGATAGCCGGCCCGGTTACCCGAGGTAACCGCCGACCTGCGACACACGGCTGATCCCCCCTTTCCCGCTACCCGGCTGCCACCAGAGTGGGACGGACTTCATCGACGGCGTTCAGAGCGCCGCGGCTGCGTTGGCGGCCTCGGTCGCCGCATACGAACCGGCGCTGGTGCCCAGTGTGTTCACGAACATCTCGTGGATGGCCGCCGCCTGGGCACTCACCGCCTGATACAGCTGAGCGTGTGCGACGAACTGGGCCGCGGTCAGCGCCGAAACCTCGTCGGCGGCAGCCGGAACGACGCCCGTCGTCGGGGCCGCCGCTGCCGCGTTTTGCGAGTTCACCGACGAGCCGATGCCTTGCAGGCTGCCGGCCGCTGCCGACAGCGCCTCCGGCTGTGTGGTTACAAACGACATTCAGCTTCCTTCCCGAGTCGTTTCAGCAATACGCCCGTGGATGAGAATAGACGGGCACTCCGTTCCCTGCCGCCGCTAGAGCAGGGTGTTTGCAACTGTTCACCCGTCGGCAACAACTGTTCACCTTCAGTAACGGCTGAGTAACAAGGGGCGCGCAGGGAAGGCTGGTCAGCACCCCTCGGGGGTTCATGACCTGCATAAATTTAGTGATCTCAGCTCGGCAACGGTCTCGGGTCCGACGGCGACTCACCGGCTAGTCACCGAACGCGGCAAGCAACCAGGACGTGCAAAGCATAAAAATCTAGCCGCGGATAAGGTCACCACCACGCTCGTTGTACATGCGTCCAGCAAAATTATCCGCGGCTATGCAGGCCACCCGCCGGGCCGCCTTGCCAACCGGTCACTGAACTTTGGGTGACCAAACGTTCTGGAAATGCCAGCAACCGTTAGGGGGCAGTTAGGATCTGGGGATGGCGTTGACCAGCGGCGCGACCTTCGCTGGATACAGCGTCCTGCGATCGTTGGGGCGCGGTGAGATGGGCGACGTCTACCTCACCCAGCATCCCCGGTTACCGCACTGGAATGCCTTGAAGGTGCTGTCCGCGACGCTGACCGAAGACCGTGAGTTCCGCGACCGCTTCATGCGGGAAACCCCAATCGCTACGACGCTGTATCACCCACACATTCTCGAGGTCGAGTATCGCGGTGAGACCGATGGGCAGCTGTGGGTCACGATGGACTACGTCAACGGCACCAGCGCGGCGCAGCTGATCGCTAACCGGTTCCCGACGGGGATGCCTGCCGGCGAGGTGCTGGCCACCATCACCGCCGTCGCCGACGCGCTTGATTACGCGCACAGCCGGGGCATGCTGCACCGCAATGTGAGACCCGCAAACATCCTGTTCGCCAGCCCAGCCGACGGTGAACAACAAATACTCCTCACCGACTTCGGTATGGCCCGGCAGCTCGGTGACCCCAACGGCGCCCCGGCCGATCTCACCGGTGAAGCGGTCGCCTACGCAGCACCCGAACAATTGTCGGGCTCGGACATCGACGGACGCGCCGACCAGTATGCGCTTGCCGCCACGGCGTTCCACCTGCTCACCGGAGCGCCGCCGTTCCAGCAGTCGAATCCGGTCGCCGTGATCGGCCAACATCTGACGGCGGCGCCGCCAAGCCTGCATGGTCGGCGGCCCGACCTCGCACGCCTAGACGACATACTCGCGACCGCGCTGGCCAAAAACCCCCACGATCGATTCCACAGCTGCCGTGCATTCGCGGACGCGCTGAGCTACAGCGCCGGGGCCTGGACGGGTGATCGCAGTCCCGAGGCCTACCTCACCGTCGTCGACTATCCCGACGACATGCCGGAGGCTCAACCCGCAATGGGCGATGCGGCGCCGTCCGGCGTCTTCCCGGCGTGGGCGAGAACCGTCCGGCGTCTTGCGCAGCATCACGCCACCACCGGACAGCCGGTAGGCGCCGATGGGTCGACCGCACCGGCGGCGGTTCGGCGCCGCCGGTGGCCCTGGGTTGTTGGGCTGGGCAGCGCGGCGGCTGCGCTGTGCGTCGGGCTGCTCGGCGTCGGCATTGTGATCGGTCGCGACAACGACGCCGGGCCCAAACAAGCCGCCGGCCCGCTGAAGGCCATCCGAAGCTCCGCTCCAGCCGCTGCTCCAACGACTACCAACAGCCGTAATTTTCCCGGTCCGGGAGAAGCGCTCGACGGGTCCTACCGGGTCGACGTCAATCGCGAACAGCAGACCTACGACAGCACCCCCGACCCACAACCGCCAAACGTCAGCACCTGGTGGGCTTTCCGCACTTCGTGCACCCCCACCGCGTGCGTTGCCACCGGGACCATGCTGGACGACAAAGACCACCAAAATCTGAGCCCAGCAGGTGGCGATAAGCCGATCGTGCTGGATTTCCGCGACGGTGCCTGGCAGTCGCGACCGGACAAGGTGCTGTTCGCCTGCCTGGGACCGAATGGAGCGCCAGCCCAACAAACCACCACGCAGGAGATCCGGCTGGAGCAAAAGGACGGTGCACTGCGCGGCACAATGACCGTCACAGTCAATAGCGACGAATGCAGCCAACAAGGCGCGACGATCGAAATCCCGACCGTGGCCGCACGCGTCGCCGAGGTCCCGTCACGAGTCCAGGTGCCAAGCGCGCCGTCGACCGCCCCGCCCGCGCCGGCCACGACGAGGCCGACCCGCTGATCGCCGGCTCTGGCCGCCTGGTCAGCCGAAAATCAGCGGCAAACTCTTGAGAGCGAAAGTCTTACTGGGGAAACGGATTTCGGGTTCATAGCCGGGAACCATTTCGAATTCGGGGATTCGCTTGAGCCATTCGTCGACGATCACGGTCAGCTCGATACGCGCCAAATGAGAGCCCAGGCAGCGATGGGGTCCGCCGCCGAATCCCCAGTGCCGGTGCACCTTGCCATCCATGGTCAACTCGTCGGTCGAGATCGAGTCGCTGCCGTCGCGGTTGATCGCGGCCATGCACAAGTGCACCGAAGAGCCTTTGGGCAAGATCATTCCGCCGACCACGGCGCTCTCCGTGAGTACCCGCGGCGCGACCGGCGCCGACGGCTCCAGCCGGACGATCTCTTCGATGAAAACCCGGATCTGCTTCGGGTTGTCGCGCAGCATCCTGCGTAGTTCGGGTCTGCGCGCCAGTTCCAGCAGGGAGAAACCGATCGCCGCGGTCACGGTGTCCAGTCCGGCCAGGATCAATAAGTGACTCATCCCCAGCAGCTCAAGATCAGTGAAATTGCCGTCACCGGTCATCACCCGAGACAACATGTCCGCGCCCGGGTTTTCCCGCCGCCGCTTTATCGCGTCCATGAGGTACTCGTACAGGTCGCGCGCCGGGGCGGCGAGTTCGGCCTCGGTGACATAGGGTTTGTCGGCGATGATGGCGTCTTTCCAGGCGATCAGGCGGTCACGGTCCTCCAGCGGCAGACCGTAGAGGTCGAGGAACACCTGGAAGGGATACAGGCTCGCCAGATCTTTCATCACCTCACACTCGCCTCTGTCGGCGAGGGCGCCGATCATGTCAGCGGCGTGGCGGACAAGCACCGGTCGCGACTTACTCAAACCGTGCGGGCTGAATAGGGGTTGCAGGATTTTGCGATACCGGGTGTGTTCCGGCGGGTCGAACGCCAGTGGAATCACCGGTATCGGACTTCCCGGGGGTTGAAGCGCCAACCGCGATGAAAAGACCTTGGGATTGCGCAGCGCTGCCAGCACGTCCTCGCGGCGGGTGATGTAGTAGTAGCCGTTCATGAACACCACCGGTCCGGCGTCCCGCAGGAGCTTCCACCCGACACCACGGTCGGCGGTCATCGGCAAGCTGTAGTAGTCAAGCCGCGGTAGGTGAAAGCCCCCGTACAAGCTTTCATTAAGGGTGCTCATACACGCGCTCTTCCCGTTGTCCGTTCATCCGATTTTGCTGTCGCCTTCGCAGCGGGCGACAGTCACATGGTAAATGGCCCGCGGCGGCCCCGGCCGCGTCGTCGCCCAGCTTCCGGGTGCCAGGCAACGGGCCGACGGGCTTAGGGTCTTCTAGAATCGCACGTGTCCGATCGAGGGAGGACAGCCCGATGAAGGTTCATGTCGAACAGTCGAAATGCGTTGGGCACGCGCAGTGCTACGCGGTCGACCCGGAGCTTTTTCCAATCGACGAGTCCGGCTATTCCACCCTCGAAGAACACGAGGTGCGGCCTGAGGACGCGCAGGTGACGCGTGACGGCGTCGCAGCCTGTCCGGAGATGGCGCTGATCCTGGAAGAGGATTGATAGCACTCGGCTTCGGACACCGGCAAATTGACGTCGACTACCGGTCAGAGTCGGAGAGCTGATGCGGGAACCGCCCCAGCAACGCCTCGAGCAGACGCTGGACTTCGTTCATGCGCGCGCGTATCTGCATCAGGTCCCACGACGGCGCGGAGCTGCCGGTGTCGAGTTGTTGGTCCGCGACGCCCGCCATGCGGTGTGCGAGTTCGTGCAACTCGGCGGACTCGGCCTGCAGAAGGCTTTCGAAGACCCGGGCCTGAGCTAGCTCAGCGGGCTTCACCGGGTGCGGCATGACGCTGGCCGCTGCCAGCGTGCGGTGACCGCTAGCGGTTTTCGGGAGTACCCGGGCGTCGTTGTATTCAGCAGGTGCAGCCCATCGCCCGCGGCCATTTCGGGGCCTCCGTGACATTGCCAGAGAAACAGATGAGTTAGCGGGTTGCACCATGTATCTCTCCTGCCCCAGCCCCTGATTGTTCACCCACTCGAAACCTACTCCCCGACTTCGATATGTCTCTAGGTCTGCAGGAGATATCCCGACTGTTCATGTTTGGGCTACGGACGCGACACCATTTGATGCCGAGCATTTACTTTGGCCGGCTCGATGGCGTGTCGTGCTATGGGTCAAGGGCGTTCGCGGTCGGGCCATTCAAAGAACCCGAGTGCGAACGCCCTTGACTCAACGAGTTACACGTCG
>NZ_JBAPPI010000840.1:0-2150 GCF_049280035.1 Mycobacterium sp.
GCGACATAAAGCGCGAAAAGCCGACCATGCCCGATCGCGAAACGCCGATCCAGGTAAATCAGCGCGGCGAATATCACCAGATTCCACAGTAATTCGTAAAGGAACGTTGGCTGCACGACCATCGCAAGCTGCCCGGTCGACACCCCGTCCAGCGAATGCACATCGACGAATCCGGCCGGGTCACGCCGATAGAAGATTTCCAACCCCCACGGCATTGTGGTTTCGCGGCCGAAGAGCTCCTGGTTGAAGTAGTTGCCCAGCCGGCCGATCGCCTGCGCGAGAACGATGCCGGGGGCTATCGCGTCGCCGAAGGCCGGAAGCGGAATGCCGCGGCGACGGCAGGCGATCCACGCACCCACGCCGCCCAAGGCGACCGCGCCCCAGATACCTAAGCCGCCATCCCAAATACGCAGCGCCGCAACGAGTCCCGCGCCGCCCTCACCGAAATACGTCCGCCAATCAGTTGCCAGGTGGTACAACCGACCGCCGATAAGCCCGAAAGGCACCGCCCACAAAGCGATGTCATAAATCACGCCACGCTCGCCGCCACGGGCCTGCCAGCGTCGATCACCAATCAGCAGTGCGGCGACGATGCCGATGATGATGAACAGCGCATACGCGCGGATGGGCACCAGCCAGACGTGCCACACTCCCTGCGGTGGACTTGGGAAGTACGCGATGACGGTCGTCGTCATAAGCCGGAGATCCTTTGACGCACACCGGCCGCCAGTTCCTCCGTCAGCGCCCGTAACGTTCCCACACCCGCAGTCAGTGCAGAGACGAGTGCCGAACCCACGATCACACCGTCGGCATAGCCCGCGATTTGAGCCGCCTGTTCGCGTGACCGCACGCCCAGACCGACGCCGACAGGGATGTCAGAAACCGCTTTCACTCTGCCCACCAATTCAGGCGCCGCGTGCGATACCACATCGCGGGCACCGGTTACGCCCATGATCGACGCCGCATACACGAATCCGCGCGACGCCTCGACCGTCGCCGCCAACCGCTGCGGCGTCGACGACGGCGCGACTAAAAAGATCCGGTCCAAGTGGTAGTGGTCGGAGGCCGCCAACCACTCGTCAGCCTCATCGGGAATCAGGTCCGGCGTAATCAACCCATGCCCGCCAGCCGCGGCGAGGTCCCGCGCGAACGCGTCAACCCCGTAGTGCAACACTGGATTCCAGTACGTCATCACAACGGCACGGCCGCCGGATGCGCTGATCGCCTCGACGGCGCTCAGCG
Organism: Mycobacterium sp.; assembly: GCF_049280035.1. Taxonomy (GTDB): domain Bacteria; phylum Actinomycetota; class Actinomycetes; order Mycobacteriales; family Mycobacteriaceae; genus Mycobacterium. The sequence continues at coordinate 1,243 of NZ_JBAPPI010000840.1, forward strand.
TATCCCGAACTCGTACACCCCCGCGCAGCGCAACCTCTGACGCCGTCGCGATGGTCGGGCCGTCCATGCCCGGGTCCGAGTAAGGCACGCCGACTTCGATGAGGTCGCATCCTGATTCGATCAACGCTGTCATCGCGTCGATCGACGTCCGCACATCGGGGTATCCGGTCGGCAGGTAGCCGATCAGCGCCGCGCGGTTATCGCGCTGGCATGAGCTGAAAAGCTCCGTCAGACTATTTGTTTCGCTCTGCTCGACAGTCATGATCGGCCGCTATCCGCCTCTTTGTCGAGCAGGCCGAACCACTTTGCGGCTGTCTCGACATCTTTATCTCCGCGGCCGGACAGATTCACCACAATGACCGATCCGCTGCCCATCTCGACGCCCAATTTGACGGCGCCGGCCACCGCGTGCGCCGACTCGATCGCCGGGATGATGCCTTCGGTCCGGCACAGCAACCGAAACGCATCCATCGCCTCTCTGTCGGTGATCGGCCGGTATTCGGCGCGCCCGGTCTCTCGCAGCCACGCGTGTTCGGGACCGACGCCCGGATAATCCAGTCCGGCCGAAATCGAATGCGATTCGATGGTCTGCCCGTCCTCGTCCTGCAGCAGAAAAGAGAACGATCCCTGAAACGCTCCTGGCGACCCGCCGGTGAATGTGGCGGCGTGGCGGCCGGTCTCGACGCCGTCGCCGGCAGCCTCGAAGCCGACGAGTCGAACGCCGGGATCGTCGAGGAAGGCATGGAAGATCCCGATGGCGTTAGATCCTCCGCCGACGCAAGCGGTGACGGCGTCGGGCAGTCGGCCGGCCTGATCCTGGATCTGCACCCGGGTCTCAAGCCCGATGACCCGCTGAAAATCACGGACCATCGTCGGGAAGGGATGCGGCCCGGCCGCGGTGCCGAAAC
>NZ_JBAPPI010000841.1:0-3307 GCF_049280035.1 Mycobacterium sp.
CTGCCACCCGATAGCCGGCCAGTGGCGGCGCGGCTGGGTGACCCATATGAAGTATGTATGCCCGGCAGATTTCGGGTGCATTACCGAGTAATTACCGTTACCAGACGTCGCCGTCGCGCCAATCGCACGCCAAGTCCGCGGTGGGGTCCAGGCTGATCCCTACCGGCAGGACGAACACCGAGCCGTCGTCGTCGGGAGTCCGCGTCGCCCCGGCGGGCGCCATCACCGACGTCGGCCCGCGCCACGGCAGCCAACCGCGCAGTGTGTAGAGCCGCCTTCCTCGGTCCGAGGAGCTGAGCGCGCCGAGCTGATAGCCGCCGCGGATTACTTGCTCGCAGGCATCGAGTATCGCGATCGCCAGCCCTTGACCGCGCCAATCTTCCCGCACGGCAACGGCTTCGACGTAGCCGCAGCGTAACGCGGCACCGCGGTAGAGCAAGCGTCGTTGTACGACGGCTCCATGCGCGACGATGGCACTGCGATGCCAGATCAGGGCATGCATGCCGCCCAGCGCGTGGTCCCAGTCGGTGTCGGTGAACTCACCGGCGAATGCGTCGTTGACCATCTCACGGGCGCGCTGCCGGGCCTCGCTTTCGAGGTCGGCGGTGTGAACCAGGCGGGCGGTGTGTACCTGGGTGTGCACACTGCTGGTTTACCAGGTGGACTAGCCCACCGCCATGGAGCTTGACGCAGAAGCCCGCGGGACCCTGGCTCGCGACCAGTGCAGCCGCACGTACTGCCCGGGACGCACCTGGGCGACCTTGTCGATGTCTTCGGCGGCGATCACACCGACCACCGGATAGCCGCCGGTAACGGGGTGATCGGGGCCAAGGATCACCGGTAAGCCGTTGGGCGGTACCTGGATCGCACCGCGGGTGGCTCCTTCGCTGGGCAAGACCCGATCAGGCGAGCGGTACTGCAGTGGGCGTCCCTCCAGCCGCATACCCACTCGGTCGCTGCGGTCGGAGGCCATCCAGATGGTGTGCACGAGGGCGTCCGGATCGACGAGCCAGCCGTCCCGCGGCCCGGGCACCACCAGTAGCTCCACCAGATGCTCGGAGATCGGCGCCACCGGGGCCTGGTCGAGTTCGGGATACTCGTCGGTGTGTGCGCCGACCGGCAGGACGTCACCAGGTTGTAGCGGCAACGGGCCGATCGCCGACATTACGTCGTAGCTGCGGGAACCCAGCACCGGTGTCACGTCGATACCGCCGCGCACTGCCAGGTAGCTTCGCAACCCAGCGCGCGGTGCGCCCAGCGAGATCACCTCGCCATCGCGGACGTGCTGAATACTGTTGCTGCCGAACAAGATTCCGTCGACGCACGGGTCGGTGTCAGCGCCGGTCACTGCGATGTCGACGTCGCCGCCGCGGACTCGGGCCGAGAAGCCACCGAAGGTCACCTCGATAGTGGCGCGGTCGTCGGGGTTGGCCACCAGCCGGTTGGCCAGCGTGTGCGACCGCCGGTCGGCGGCCCCCGATCGGGTGACGCCGATATGAGCCAGGCCCACCCGTCCGAGGTCCTGGATGAGGGCCAGCGGGCCGGTGCGCAAGATCTCCAAGGTCGTCATGGACGCTCTCCTCTCAGAGTCTTCGCATACCGTTACGCGGCTCGGAACTGGACCGACATGCCCGGCGTCAGCAGCGCCGGATTCGGACGGTCGATGTCCCACATGACCACCTCGGTGTGGCCGATCAGCTGCCATCCGCCGGGGGACCGGCGCGGGTAGATTCCGGTGAATCCGCCGGCCAGGCCCACCGCACCGGCCGGGACGGATGATCGCGGCTCCGACCGCCGGGGTACGGCCAGCCGCGGGTCACCGCCGATCAGATACGCGAAACCCGGTGCGAATCCACCAAATCCGACTTGCCAGGGAGTAGCCGTGTGCGCGTTGATGACTTGTGCGGTGGTCAGCCCGGTACGGTCGGCGACCTCGGCAAGATCGGCACCGTCGTAGACGACGTCGATCGTCATCGGCTCCTGCGGCGGGGCGGTCGCCGCCATGTCGGGAGCCACCCGCAAGGTGCGCAGCCGACGGCGGATTGCGCTCTGCTGGCGGGGGCCATCGAGTTTCAGCAGCACCGTGCGGGAGGCCGGGACGATGTCGAGCACACCGGGCAGCGCGGCCTCGCGTAGGGCGGCCGCCCACGCCAATACGTCGGTGGTGCTGTCGAACTGCAACAGCAGCGCCTGATCGCCGTAATCGAGAACGCTGTCAACCACGTTCAGATCCATTGCCACGCTCATTACTCGACAGTAACCCCTTGGCCGGGAATCGAAACCAGATTTTCGAGCACTGCCAGAGCTGCCTTAGCCAACGCTCAGGCGGCCCGTTCGCCGACGATGCCCGCCGCAAAGCGGCGGGAGGAGGAGGCGGGCAATCGGGTAAAGCCCGGGCGGTTCTAATGCAGGATATTGCCGATCAGCGGCGGCAGCTGATCGGCCACCAGCGGGTAGCTCAGCGGCGATGCGAACGCGATCGCGCCGGCCTGGTCCGCGGTGGTGAACACGCTGCGCGCCCGGAGCGCCGCCACATCGGGATTGGCCAGCAGCCCCGCTTGATCGCCGTCGCTTTCCGTCGTCCAGATCAGTAGGTCGACGGCATCGAGAACCGCCTTGATCTTGTCGCGCGGAATGAACGCGCGCTGCTGATCGACCGCGAACGGGGTCATGCTGTCCGCAACGGCCAGCCCCATTTGGGTCAAAAACTCGGTGCGCCAACCGGTTGTTGCAACCACATTGTCTTGGTGCAGCTTGCCCTGCAGCAGCAGCACGTTCTTGTTTTTGAACTGCGGATATTTATCCGCGACACCGGCGAAACTCTGATCGACGCCGTTGATCAGTGACTTCATCTGGTCACGCTGAAAAACCGCCTGGCCGATCGCGGTCGCCTGGTCCTTCCACGGCTCGAAGAATGCGTAGCCGTCGGACTGCGCAAGCGTCGGGGCGATCGCGGACAACTTCTGATAGGTGTCCTGATCGACTCCGGCGTCGGTCGCGACGATCAAGTCGGGTTTCAGACCGGCGATCTGCCCAACCTGGATTCCGTTGTCAAGGTTGAGCACAACGGGTTTGGCGTTGCCCAACTTGGGGCGGGCCCACGGCCACACCGCGAACGGCTGGTCGCCGAACCAGTTGGTTACCGCGATTGGCACGACGCCAAGTGCCAGCAGATCGTCCTGCCCGGTGAAACCTGCGCTGACCACCCGCTTGGGCGGCTCGGGGATAGTCGTCTCACCGAAAACGTGGGTGATGGTCACCGGTCCGCCGCCAGCGCCGCCGGCGGCAGGCGCCGACTTGTGCGATG
>NZ_JBAPPI010000842.1:0-3299 GCF_049280035.1 Mycobacterium sp.
GATCAAAGGGCTCGCCGGAGCCGTGCTGAGCGCGTAACCGGCAGACGGCGCAGTAGAACTAGGGAGTGGATCGCCGTGCCGTCCTCCAACGTGGTCTATTTCTCCAGCGTGTCGGAGAACACCCACCGCTTCGTGCAGAAGCTGGGTATCCCGGCGACGCGGATACCGCTGCACGGCGGCATCGAGGTGAACCAGCCGTATGTGCTGGTGTTGCCGACCTACGGCGGCGGGCGCGTGACTCCGAACATCAACGACGGTGGGTATGTCCCCAAACAGGTCATCGCCTTTTTGAACAACGAGCACAACCGGTCGTTGATCCGCGGCGTCATCGCCGCAGGCAACAACAACTTCGGTACCGAATTCGCCTACGCGGGCGACGTGGTCTCCCGCAAGTGTGGCGTTCCCTACCTCTACCGCTTCGAACTGATGGGAACCCCGGACGACGTGGATGCCGTCCGCGCCGGTCTCGCTGACTTCTGGAAGGAACAGACGTGCCAACAACCGTCGCTGCAGAGCCTGTAACCGCCGGCACCCACCCCTCCCTTCCGGGAGGCCCGCCGGAGACGGACTACCACGCGCTCAATGCGATGCTGAATCTGTACGACGCAGACGGCAAGATTCAGTTCGAGAAGGACCGCGAGGCTGCACACCAGTACTTTCTGCAGCACGTCAATCAGAACACTGTCTTCTTCCACAACCAGGACGAAAAGCTCGACTATCTGATCCGCGAGAACTATTACGAGCGTGAGGTTCTCGACGAGTACTCACGCAACTTCGTCAAGACGCTGCTGGATCGCGCGTATGCCAAGAAGTTCCGGTTCCCGACGTTCCTGGGCGCGTTCAAGTACTACACCTCCTATACGTTGAAGACCTTCGACGGCAAGCGGTATCTGGAGCGCTTCGAAGACCGGGTCGTGATGGTCGCGCTGACCCTGGCCGCCGGCGACACCGCACTGGCCGAGAAGCTCGTCGACGAGATCATCGACGGCCGGTTCCAGCCGGCCACTCCGACCTTCCTCAACTCGGGCAAAAAGCAGCGTGGCGAGCCGGTGAGCTGTTTTCCAGCTGGAACGCCGGTGGACACCCCCGAGGGGCCGAAGGCGATCGAGACTTTGCGGGCAGGTACCCGGGTGCTCTCGCACGACGGGTCCTTTTCCAAAGTCGAATCCGTTGTCGAGAACTCGAATGACCAAGCGCTGGTATCGATCTCACACTTCGGGCACGCAAAGCCGATCCGATGCACTCCGGAGCATCCGATTCTCGTCTGGACGACGCGCGAGGTCGAGAGTCTCATCGACGGCGATGGTGCCGATCCGTTCAATGGATTTGTATGGCTGGCTGCCAAAGACGTTCACGCAGAAGACTTCATCGTTACAGCAGCACCGCTCGAGGGACGCGAGCGGCGCGTGTACGATCTGATGAAGTATGTTGGCGCAGGCGTGTACGAAGAAGTTGACGGGCTCATTCGAAAGGTGAACTCCGACGCGAAACACCGCAGCAAGCAGCGTCACTTCATGCGCTTCGTCTCGGTAAACCGCTATGTCGAGGAGTCGTACGACCTCGGCCTCATCTTGGGCTGGTACCTCGCAGAAGGCCACGTTTCCAAGCGATCAGGATCGGACGGCTTGCTGCCCAACGGTATTCACTTCACCGTTGGTGCACACGAACTCGAGTACCAGCAGGAGCTGGCCGCGGCGTTCAAGCGAGTATTCGCCGCTGATCTCGCTGTCCACCACAGTGTGTCGGACCAGTCGGTGCGGATGATCTGCAACAGCAAGGTCGTGTCGTCGCTGTTTCTTTCCCTGGTTGGAACTGGCTACCGCTCGAAGCGGTTGTCACATGATGTCTTGACCGCCGACCACGAATTCCAGCGTGGGCTGTTGGACGGGTTGTTCCGCGGCGACGGGTGCTGTACCACCGGCGGAATGGTGCTCGACCTGGTCAACCCGGAATTGATCGATCAGGTGCAGCTCATTGCGCGCCGGTTGGGGGTCGTGTCCAGGGTCCGCCAGTACGTCAATCAAGCAGGGAACGTGACGGGGCAGCTCTTGATCCCCGGGCTGCCCGGCACCAATGAAGAGTTCATTTTCGAGGTCGGCAAGAACCTGCATAACTACGTGGGACAAAAAGGGTCCTTGCGTAAGACTTACCAGGTCGTGCATGGGCGGCACGTGTATGGAATCCGCGAACTGAAGCGCACGCAGCAAGTGCCGGAGAAGGTGTATAACCTTCATGTCGAGGGCACGCACACCTACACGATTCGCGGCACTGTCGTCCACAATTGTTTTCTCCTTCGCATCGAAGACAACATGGAATCGATCGGGCGCTCGATCAACTCCGCGCTACAGCTGTCCAAGCGGGGCGGGGGAGTCGCGTTGCTGCTGAGCAACATTCGCGAGCACGGCGCGCCGATCAAGAATATCGAGAACCAGTCTTCCGGGGTCATCCCGATCATGAAGCTGCTGGAGGACTCTTTCTCCTACGCCAACCAGCTCGGCGCGCGCCAAGGTGCCGGCGCGGTCTACCTGCACGCCCATCACCCGGACATTTACCGCTTCCTGGACACCAAGCGGGAGAACGCCGACGAGAAGATCCGGATCAAGACGCTGAGCCTGGGTGTGGTGATTCCGGATATCACCTTCGAGTTGGCCAAGAACAACGAAGACATGTACCTGTTCTCGCCGTACGACGTCGAACGGGTCTACGGTGTGCCGTTCGCCGATGTCTCGGTCACCGAGAAGTACTACGAGATGGTCGACGACGCGCGCATCCGCAAGACCAAGATCAAGGCCCGCGAGTTCTTTCAGACCTTGGCCGAGTTGCAATTCGAGTCGGGTTATCCCTACATCATGTTCGAGGACACGGTTAACCGGGCCAACCCGATCGAGGGCAAGATCACCCACTCCAACCTGTGCTCGGAGATCTTGCAGGTGTCCACGCCGTCGTTGTTCAACGAGGATCTCACGTATGCCAAAGTGGGCAAAGATATTTCGTGCAACCTCGGTTCGCTGAACATCGCCAAGACGATGGACTCGCCGGACTTCGCCCAGACCATCGAGGTGGCGATCCGCGCGCTGACCGCGGTGAGCGACCAGACCCACATCTGGTCGGTGCCCTCGATCGAGCAGGGCAACAACGACTCGCACGCCATCGGCCTGGGGCAGATGAACCTGCACGGGTACCTGGCCCGCGAACGCGTCTACTACGGGTCCGAAGAGGGCATCGACTTCACCAACATCTACTTCTACACGGTGCTCTACCACGCGCTGCGCGCCTCGAATCGCATTGCGATCGAACGC
>NZ_JBAPPI010000843.1:0-5385 GCF_049280035.1 Mycobacterium sp.
GCTTGGGTCATCCCTTGATAATGCCGACGTGTGCGCCAGCCATCAAACACCGCGCTCTTTTCAGTCGCGGCGTGCCCAGCGTGCTACCAGCACAAAAACCAGGCGAACCGCAGAACGACCAGGGCAATGAGCACGACCCCCGCAATGATCGCCACCCACGCCGCTGCCTGATAAAGCCGCTCAGAATGTTCCTGCAGCGGCGCGACAAGCGGCGGCGCGACGGGAGACGGCGGAATCGACGGCTGAGGTGTCTCGCTCATGTTTCTTGATCATGCCTCAGGTCAGCAATAGCCGCGACCGGGCCGCGACCGCTAAGCGTCGCGGGAAAGAGTTGGAGCCCAGCGCCCCGCTGCGCTGCGGGACGCCGGGCTCACGGTCACTATTGCGGGACTACGGGTGCGCCGGAGCCAACGATGGAGCGACGGACTTCGGCGGCTGTGAGGGTCCGAGGCTGGCAGCACCCCCCGGACCGCCAGGCCCGCCGTGGAAGTCAGCCCCCTGGCCGTGGCCGTGGTGCATGCCCCCTGGACCCATCGCGTGGTGTTGCCCCATGTGGTGGTGGCATCCGTGGTGATGATGATGGCCGGCGATCTTGAAGCCGGCGAAGAAAATGCTCATGACGACGAACAGGATGCCGGCGACGATCACAACCCATGCCGCGAACCGGTAGAGCCAATACGGTTTGACTGGCTCAGTCGTTGGCACTGTGGGGTTGGTAGCGACCGTAGTCGGCCTGGTTGGTGTTTCAGGTGTTTCACTCATGCTGAAATCATGCGTGGGCAACGGATAGGCTGCGCTGGGTACAACCTATGAAAAACATATGAGTGGCGCCGCGAAGCCCCTGTCAATTGTCCTCTGACCAGGGTTTGAACGGGTTGACGGCGAATTGGATAACTCGATAGGGCGATCGTGCCCGCGGATCGCTGTTATGCCACTGGCTGACGAACACCCGCAATTCGTCCAGCGTCGAACCCGGTGAGATGTAACCGCCATATGGCTGCGCCAGCCGGTTGTCTTCCGGCGGCGGCAGGCTTTCCGCGGGATCGGGCCAGTCGTCGTGTTGCACCACGGTGGTCACCGGCGCGGTGCCAAGCGAAGTCGGGTCGTCGGCCACCCGGACCTCCATGTTGCCAGTGCTGGCGTTGAAATACGACAGCACCGCCTTGCCCTCGATCTGCTTGAAACTCATCTCACCAATCAAGTCGCCCCACAACGGGGTTGGCGCCTTGTTCCAACCCCCGTCGGGGCCGGGCGCCCAGCCCTGCCACCGGGACCGGTCGCCGAAATTCTCCGGTGCCACGCGATACAGCAGCGCCGGTTGGCTGCGATCGAAGTTGTCGGCGACGATGTACACCCACCCGGTCGGTGACGTGGGCGTCGGTATCGGGTCGTAGTAACCGCTGATCTGGGTCTGCTGGCCGCCCAGGTAGGCCGCATCCCGCACCGAACCCGGGAGCGTCTGCCAAACCCCGTGTGTTGGTTCAGCTTTCACCAGACGCGAGCTCTGCGGTACCAGTTCTTTAGCGGTGGTGACCAGTAAGTAATTCTGCCGGTTGATCTGCACGACACCGGCCGGCAGCTGCGATTCACCCGCCGGCGTCGGGTCGGCCAACAGCGGCTCCGCTATACCGGTGACTCCGGTGTAGCGGACCCCGGCTGGGTCGTCCACCGACGAAGTGTCTACCCGCAACGCGATCGGTGAGTAGTAGCCGCCGAAGCCGACTCCCTGGCCGGCGAAGCTGTCGCCGCAGACCTGCACGACATCGGTGGGAAATTCGATGAACGCGCACAAGTCGGTGGCACCGATGCCGTAGTCGCGGGTGGGCGTGCCGGTCCCGGCAGTCGGACCGATCCGCATCACCTGACCGGGCGCCAGCGGCTGCAGCACCGGCTCTGGCATCGGAGCCGGCGGATCGGCAGACGCGGGCGAAAAGCCTTGCTGGGCAAGCAGACACGCGACGGACGCGGCCATAAGCGAGCACCGCGCGCTCCGGCGGGGGTCGGCAGGGCTCACCCGCGGGTCACAGTTCAGCGGCGAGCAGCTCGGCGATCTGGATAGTGTTCAACGCCGCGCCCTTGCGCAGGTTGTCTCCTGAGACGAATAGCGCCAGGCCGCGCCCGTCCGGCACACCGGGGTCGTGACGGATCCGGCCGACGAGCGATTCGTCGACACCGGCGGCAGCCAGCGCCGTCGGCACCTCAACCACCTTCACCCCCGGTGCGCCGTCAAGAAGTTCACGGGCGCGCTGCGACGAAAGTGGTTGAGCGAACTCAGCATTGATGGACAACGAGTGGCCGGTGAACACCGGAACCCGCACACAGGTTCCGCTGACCAGCAAGTCCGGAATGCCCAGGATTTTGCGGCTTTCATGGCGCAGCTTCTGGTCCTCGTCCGTCTCGCCGGAGCCGTCGTCGACCAGCTTCCCGGCCAGCGGGACGACATTGAATGCGATGGGCGCGATGTAAGCGTTCGGCTCCGGGAACGCCACCGCGCTGCCGTCGTACACCAGCTGCTCGGCGTCGTCGATGACCGCACGCGCCTGGGTAGCGAGCTCCTCGACGCCGGCCAGCCCGGTTCCTGACACGGCCTGGTAACTCGACACCACCAACCGCACTAGCTGGGCGTCGTCGTGCAACACCTTGAGCACCGGCATCGCGGCCATCGTGGTGCAGTTCGGGTTGGCAATGATGCCTTTCTTGAGGGACCGGGCGCCGCCGACGACATCCCGCACGAAGTTCACCTCGGAGACCACCAGCGGCACGTCCGGGTCCTTGCGCCAGGCCGACGAATTGTCGATCACTGTCACCCCGGCGGCCGCGAACCGCGGCGCCTGCACCCGCGACATCGCCCCGCCGGCGGAAAACAGCGCGATGTCCAAACCCGTCGGGTCGGCCTTTTCGGCGTCCTCGACCTCGATTTCCTGGCCTCGGAAGGTCAGCTTGCGGCCCTGTGAGCGGGCCGACGCGAAAAACCGGACGCTGGTTGCCGGGAAGTCGCGTTCGTCGAGCAGCCTGCGCATCACCTGGCCGACCTGGCCGGTGGCACCTACTACGCCTATCGACACGCTATTCGCGCCCATATCTAGCGTCCCGTCCCCGCATACACCGTGGCCTCTTCAGCACCGCCGAGGCCGAATGCTTCGTGTAACGCGACAACAGCCTTATCTAGTTCAGTGTCGCGGCACAGCACCGAGATCCGGATCTCCGATGTGGAGATTAGGTCGATGTTGACTCCGACTCCGGCCAGCGCCTCGCAGAACGTGGCGGTAACCCCCGGATGGCTGCGCATGCCAGCGCCGATCAGCGACACCTTGCCGATGTGATCGTCGTAAAGCACTTGGCTGAACCCGATCTCGTCTTTGAGGGAGTCCAGCTTCTCCACCGCGACCCGCCCGCTGTCGCGGGGGCAGGTGAATGTGATGTCGGTCTTGCCGTTTTCGATCTTGGAAACGTTCTGCAGCACCATGTCGATGTTGACGTCGGCGTCGGCGACCGCGCGAAACACCTTGGCCGCGTAGCCCGGGTGGTCGGGGATGCCGACGATGGTCACCTTGGCCTCGCTGCGGTCGTGTGCGACGCCGGTCAGGATGGGGTCTTCCATGGGTATGTCCTTGATCGATCCGGTGACGACGGTGCCTGGCTTGTCCGAGTACGACGACCGGACGTGCACCGGAATGTTGTAGCGGCGTGCGTATTCCACGCAGCGCAGCATCAGTACCTTGGCTCCGCAGGCGGCCAGCTCGAGCATCTCCTCGAACGTGACAGTGTCCAGGTGGCGGGCGTTGGGGACGATCCGCGGGTCCGCGCTGAAAATGCCGTCCACGTCGGTGTAGATCTCGCAGACGTCGGCGCGCAGTGCTGCGGCCAGCGCGACCGCGGTGGTGTCCGAGCCGCCGCGGCCCAGGGTAGTGACGTCCCTGGTGTCCTGGCTGACGCCCTGGAATCCCGCGACCAGCACAATCAGCCCCTGGTCAAGCGCGGACTGCAGCCGGGTCGGGGTGACATCGATGATCTTTGCCTTGCCGTGGGCGCCGGTGGTGATGACACCGGCCTGCGAGCCGGTGAACGAGCGGGCTTGAGCGCCCAGCGATTCGATGGCCATCGCCACCAGTGCGTTGGAGATGCGTTCACCGGCGGTCAGCAGCATGTCCAGCTCGCGAGCAGGCGGCGCCGGGCACACCTGCTGAGCCAACTCCAACAGGCCATCGGTGGTGTCGCCCATCGCCGAGACCACCACGACCACGTCGTTGCCCTGCTTTTTGGCCTCGACGATGCGTTCGGCGACGCGGCGGATCCGTTCGGCGTCGGCCACCGAAGATCCGCCGTACTTCTGCACGACGAGCGCCACTTAGATCCTTTCCAGGCTTTCCCAGGTCGACAAACAGGATACGTGGGTTGACCCGGTGACGATGCCGGGCGGCCGGTCCTTCGAACAGCCGATGCTCGGACGATATTTGATATCCAATAGGGGCCGGCGCACAACAGGTGGCCGGCGTGTGGTGAGAAAGGGGTCGTCGAGATGGCCACGGTGGTATGGGGTACCGAACCCGACGAGCATGACTATCCGGCGGCGGCGGACTATCTGGCGCTGCTGGCCACACCCGGGCAGGTCAGCGAAATTGTGGCGGCGCTGAAGAAGGCCCCGATCGTGTACAAGAAGGCCAAGGATCTGCTGCGCGCGTCACGCCTGGCGCTGCTGCCGTCTGAGAATCCGCATGTGGCTGTGGATCTGGCGAAAATCAAGAAAGGTAAGCAGCTGTCGCCGATTCTGGTTGTCCGCGGCGACCTAGCCCATGATGTGGCGTTGCAGATCGCCGACGGTTACCACCGGGTGTGCGCCAGCTATCACACCGACGAAAACACCGACATCCCGGTCAAGATCGTCCCGGCCGGGGACTAGCGGCCTGGGGTTTTGGGCAACCGCGCAGGCGCGGTAAGGTAGCTAACGTGCAGCGGGTGCTCCTTCTCGGACGCCGCGACGGGGCCTGATTCAGACCGGCTTCCCGTCGCGGGTGTTCGCGACGCGCCGGTCGCCGCCTGATAGGCGCCCCTCTGATACCCCGGAGCAATCACCGTGACTAGCTATCAACCGTCGGGCGACTCCCCTGACGTCTTCAAGTCCGTTCGAGCCATCACCAAACCCGCTGGGCAACCCAACATGGGCCAACCGGCCTGGAACACCCAACGCGGATCAGCGATGCCGATCGGCCGGTACCGGCCATTCGCCGAGGAAGTCGAGCCCGTGCAGCTGGCCGACCGTACCTGGCCCGACAAAGTGATCACGCGTGCGCCGCTCTGGTGTGCGGTGGACCTGCGTGACGGCAACCAAGCGCTGATCGACCCGATGAGCCCGGCCCGCAAGCGCCGCATGTTCGACCTGCTGGT
>NZ_JBAPPI010000844.1:0-3405 GCF_049280035.1 Mycobacterium sp.
GCCGAAACGCTTGATCGACGGCTACCTGCGCGCCTTGGACGACGCCGCGCGCCGTGGTCCGATCGCCGTCGGCGGCGTTTCGATCGGTGCCGCGGTGGCCGCCGCCTGGGCGCTACAGCATCCCGACCGGGCGGTGGCCGTGTTGGCCGCGTTGCCAGCGTGGACTGGTCCGCCGGGCGATGCTCCCGCCGCCATCGCGGCACGGCACTCCGCGCAACAGTTGCGCCACGACGGTCTGGCCGCGACGACGGCGCAAATGCGAGCGTCTAGCCCGCCGTGGCTGGCCGAGGAGCTGACCCGGTCGTGGCGGAGCCAGTGGCCGCAGCTACCCGACGCCATGGAAGAAGCAGCGACCTACGTTGCGCCCACCCACACGCAGCTGCAGCAGCTGGCGGTGCCGATGGGTGTCGCCGCCGCTACCGACGACCCCATTCACCCGCTCGAAATCGGGCAGGAATGGGCGACCGCCGCACCACACGCAGCGTTGCGCACGGTAACGCTGGATCAGATCGGCGCCGATCCCGCGGCCCTGGGCGCCGCCTGCCTGGCGGCGCTGGCCGCTGTCTAGCCCAGCTGTCTAGCCGCCGGTGGTGCTGCTGCGCAGCTGCTGCATCGCCGACCCGCCGGCACTGCGGCGCGCGGTCGGCTCGGATGGCCCGTCTTCCCCCCCGACGCTAGGGTCCGGCGGTCCGACCGCCTGTTCCCCCGCAGCGCCTTGCCCGGCCGCGGCTTCGCGCAGCTGTGACGCCATCGGCTCGGGCAGCTGCACCAGCAGTGGCGTCCGGACCGGCAAGGGAGTATCGCCGCGACGAACTACGGTGTCCACCAATGCTTCCCGCGCTTCTTGGGTCAACGCGTCGATGGTTTCAGCCGAGCCGTTCACGACGCAGCGGATCATCCAGCGGTAACCATCGATGCCGATGAACCGGACCACACCGGTCCCGGTGCCAACCACCTCCCGGCCCCAGCGGCCATCCTGGATGCTCACCGCGGCGCCGTCCTTACGCAGCGAGTCGGCCAGCTCGCCGGCCACCTCACGCCACAAACCGCCGGTCTTGGGCGCCGCGTACGCGGCAACGGTGAAGCGGCCGTTGGACGTCACCACCCATATCGCACTGGGGACGCCGGAGTCAGACAGCTCGACTTGCAGTTGGGCCGACGCGGGCATCGGAAGCAACACCGAACCCAGGTCAAGACGGCCTGCCTCAGCGGCCGCATTGTCCTCGAAATCCTCGATGTCGAACGGGCCCTCCACGTCGTCGGCGGCCGCGCTCTCGACCGGCCTTTCCGGTTCCGAGGGTGAGGCCGACACTTCTGGGGCTTCCGACTCGTCGGCTGGCTCGTTTTTGGGTCTGTGCCTACCGAATGCCATTACCGGCGCCGCCCCTTCTCATCGCATCGCTGAAGCATCATCGCCGGCGCGGTCACAGACTCGCGTGCCCGCCGGAGGAGCCGTGGCCACCCTCGCCACGGGAGGTGTCGGCCAGCCCGGCCTCGTCGAATGACGACACCTCGACCGGTTCAACCAACTCGACGCGCTGTACCAACAATTGGGCGATCCGGTCGCCGCGATGCACGACGATCGGCGTCGCAGGATCAAGGTTGATCAGGGCGACCTTGATCTCACCGCGGTAGCCGGCATCGATGGTGCCCGGGCTGTTGACGATCGAAAGCCCTGCGCGAGAAGCTAATCCAGACCGCGGGTGCACCAACCCGACCATTCCGAACGGAATCGCAACCGCGATCCCGGTCCGCACTAGCGCACGGTGGCCGGGCGCGAGCTCGACGTCTTCGGCGCTGTAGAGATCAACGCCGGCGTCACCGTCGTGGGCACGGGTGGGCAGCGGAAGCCCGGGGTCAAGACGCAAAACCGCCAGACTGGTCGACACGGGGGCACAGATTACCCTTGACCGAGTGTCAGGTACGCGAGTCGCGCCGCAAAGCGTCCGGTATCGCGAGCGATTGTGGGTGCCATGGTGGTGGTGGCCATTGGGTTTCGCGCCCGCGGCGATCATTGCTCTGGAAGTCAACCAGGGCGTGCCGAGCCTGCCGCGCTGGCTGCCGTTCGCGGTGTTGTTCGTGGTGGCCGCCGGAGCGCTGCTCTGGCTGGGCCGGATCGAGATCCGGGTCACCACCGGCGAGGGCGGAGTTGAATTGTGGGCCGGCGAGGCGCATCTGCCCGTCACCGTGATCGCCCGGTCCGCAGATATCCCCCGCTCGGCCAAGTCCGCGGCGCTGGGACGCCAACTCGACCCCGCGGCGTACGTGGTGCACCGGGGCTGGGTAGGCCCGATGGTGCTGCTCGTTCTGGACGACGTCGACGACCCGACGCCGTATTGGCTGGTGAGCTGCCGTCACCCGGAGCGGGTGCTGTCGGCATTGCGCAGCTGACCGATCAGGCCGCGCAGTCGGTACAGATCATCACGCCGTTTTTCTCGCTGGCCAGCCGACTGCGGTGTTGCACCAGAAAGCAGCTCGAACAAGTGAACTCGTCAGCCTGCTTGGGAATCACGCGGACGGACAGCTCTTCGCCGGACAGGTCGGCACCGGGCAGCTCGAAAGACTCGGCGGACTCTGATTCGTCCACGTCGACCACCGCCGACGCCGCTTCGTTCCGCCGTGCCTTGAGTTCCTCTAGGGAATCCTCGGAAACGTCATCGGTTTCGGTACGCCTTGGCGCGTCGTAATCGGTAGCCATCATCATGTCCCCTCGTAACCTCGCAAGCTAAGCTTTGTACCAGCGTCGAACGCATCCACCAAACGATTCGTGCCCGTATACCCCGGTGTTGTAGTGTGATTTACGTCACACTCCGTGTTTAGCCGCGTTACCTCGCTCTAAACATCCCGTTTAGAGTGCGTACGTGGTCGCGCAAATCACCGAAGGCACCGCTTTCGACCGGCATGGTCGACCGTTCCGCCGCCGCAACGCCCGGCCCGCGATTTTCCTGCTGGTCGTGCTGCTGGTGGCGACCGCGGTGGTGTGGACGATGGCTCTCACCCGTCCGTCCGACGTCCATGAGGCCGCAGCCTGCAACCCGCCGCCGGAGCAGCCGGAGCCGGGAGCGCCGCACCTGGGTACGCCGGTGTCGCGCAGCACGATGATCAACGTCGCGCCGGCAAAACTCGCCGATACCAAACTCCGTGTCCTGAACGCCAGCGGGCGGGGTGGTCAGGCCGCCGACGTCGCCGGTGCGCTGAAAGACCTGGGCTTCGCGCAGCCGACCGCCGCCAACGATCCGATCTACGCCCACGCCAGGCTGAATTGCCAGGGCCAGATCCGCTTCGGCGACGCCGGCCAAGCCGCCGCCGCGGCGGTGTGGCTGGTCACCCCGTGCACCGAGCTGTATCGCGATGAGCGAACCGACGATTCCGTCGACCTGGTTCTCGGCACTGAGTTCAGCGCGC
>NZ_JBAPPI010000845.1:0-9312 GCF_049280035.1 Mycobacterium sp.
CCGAAACCGTTGAGTATCAGGTGGTGACCGACAAGCCGTGGTCGGGATTCAATTACTACCTGGGCGATTACCGCTCCACGGTGGCCGTCAACGCCGACATCAAACAACTGATGTCGAACCTGCCGCGGCTGGTGGCCCACGAATCCTATCCGGGGCACCACACCGAGCATTGCCGCAAAGAGGCCGGGCTGGTCAACCGAAAAGGCCAGGCCGAGCAGACCATTTTCCTGGTGAACACCCCGCAGTGCCTGATGGCCGAGGGCCTGGCCGATTTGGCGCTGTATGCCGCGATCGGCCCGCGCTGGGGGCACTGGGCGTCCGAGATCTACGCCGATCTAGGGCTGAGGTTCGACGGCGGGCGCGCCGAGGCGGTTTCCGAAGCGTCGGCGGCCCTGGCGGGTGTGCGCCAGGACGCGGCGTTGATGTTGCACGACGAGCATCGCGATGCCGACGAAGTGGCGGTATTTCTGCGGCGGTGGCTGCTGGTCAATGACACCCGCGCGCGCCAGATGCTGCGGTTTTTGGCCTCGCCGCTGTGGCGCGCCTACACCAGCACCTACGTCGAGGGCTATCGACTGCTACGAACCTGGCTCGACGACCGCCCGGCCGGCGTCAGCCTCACTGAACGTTTTGGCCGGCTGCTCGACGAGCCACTGATCCCGTCGGCGCTGCCCGACTAGTCCGTCTCGATAGACTGGCGCCCGTGACTGCCGCACCCCACACCTCCACCGCAGCCCCAGGCGCTGAATACGCCGATACCGCCAGCAGCGCCTACCGCGCAGCATTACAGGTCATCGAGTCCGTCGAACCGCGCATCGCCGCTGCGACACGCAAAGAACTTGCCGACCAACGCGATTCGCTCAAGCTCATCGCCAGCGAAAACTATGCCTCGCCCGCAGTGCTGCTCACCATGGGCAGCTGGTTGTCCGACAAATACGCCGAGGGCACCATCGGCCACCGCTTCTACGCCGGCTGTCAGAACGTCGACACCGTCGAGAGTGTGGCCACCGAGCACGCCCGTGAGCTGTTCGGCGCGCCGTACGCCTACGCTCAACCGCACTCCGGCATCGACGCCAACCTCGTTGCCTACTGGGCCATCCTGGCCACCCGGGTCGAGACACCCGGCCTTGCTGAGGCCGGGGCCAAGCACGTCAACGACCTGTCCGAGGCGGACTGGGAAGAGCTCCGCGCCAAACTTGGCGGCCAGCGGTTGCTGGGCATGTCGCTGGATGCCGGCGGTCACCTCACCCACGGCTTCCGGCCCAACGTCTCCGGCAAGATGTTCCACCAACGTAGCTACGGCACCGACCCGGAGACGGGGCTGCTGGACTACCACGCGGTCGCCGCCGCCGCGCGTGAGTTCAAGCCGTTGATCCTGGTGGCCGGGTACTCGGCCTACCCGCGGCGGATCAACTTCGCCAAGATGCGCGAGATCGCTGACCAGGTGGGCGCCACCCTGATGGTGGACATGGCGCACTTCGCCGGACTGGTCGCCGGCAAGGTATTCACCGGCGACGAGGACCCGGTGCCCTATGCCCACATCACCACCACCACCACGCACAAGTCGCTGCGCGGGCCACGCGGCGGACTGGTGTTGGCCCAGCCGGAGTACGCCGACGCGGTCGATAAGGGCTGCCCGATGGTGTTGGGCGGGCCGCTGGCACACGTCATGGCCGCCAAGGCGGTCGCGCTGGCCGAGGCGCGCCAGCCCGCGTTCGGGGCCTACGCCCAGCGGGTTGCCGACAACGCCAAGGCGCTGGCCGACGGGTTCCTGCGGCGCGGGGCGCGGCTGGTCACCGGCGGCACCGACAACCACCTCGTGCTGCTTGACGTGACGTCATTCGGGCTGACCGGCCGGCAGGCCGAATCGGCGCTGCTGGACTCCGGCGTCGTCACCAACCGCAACTCCATCCCCGCGGACCCAAACGGTGCCTGGTACACCAGCGGCATCCGGTTCGGCACGCCGGCACTGACCACCCGCGGCTTCGGCGCCGCCGAGTTCGACCGGGTCGCCGAGCTGGTGGTCGACGTGCTGACCAACACTGAACCCGGTTCGGGGCCCGCGGGGCCCTCCAAGGCCAAGTACACCCTGGCCGATGGCACCGTTGAGCGGGTGCACGACGCTGCCGCCGAGCTGCTGACGGCTAACCCGCTCTACCCGGGGTTGACTCTCTAGGGTCGTCCGAGCTGACCTCTGCTAGCGCCGAGCACTGCGCGGCAGATTTCACGGCACCTGTGTACGCGGGTTACGGTTACCTCATGGCACAGAAACCTGTCGCTAACGCGCTGATCCTCGAACTCGAGCCGGTCGTGGGGGAGAACCTCGACCGCCACCTCGATACCGAGAGCTTGTGGTTCGCGCATGACTTCGTGCCGTTCGAGCAGGGCGAGAACTTCGCCTTCCTCGGCGGGCGTGACTGGGCCCCGTCGCAGGTGACGCTGCCCAAAGCCATCACCGACGCGTGCGAGATCCTGTTGATCACCAAAGACAACGTGGCCGGTTACCACCGCGAACTCGTCGAGCACTTCATTCTCGAAGATAATTGGGCCCAGTGGATCGGCCGGTGGACCGCCGAAGAACACCTGCACGCCATTTCACTGCGCGAGTACTTCGTGGTGACCCGCGAGATCGACCCCACCGCCAACGAGCAGGTCCGCTTCGAGCATGTGTCACTGAAGGGGTATCGCGCCGACCAGTATTCCCAGGTCGAAACTCTGGTGTTCATGGCTTTGTTCGAGCGGGCCCACGCCGTGTACTGCAACAACCTGGCGGCCCAGATCGAAGAGCCGGTGCTGGCCGGTCTCATTGCCCACATCGCGCGAGACGAAGAGCGGCACGAAGAGTTCTTCTCGAACCTCGTCGCGCACTGCCTCGGCTACACCCGCGACGAGACCATCGCGGCGATCGCCGCTCGCGCGGCTGAGCTCCAAGTCGTCGGCGCTGACATCGACGCCTACCAAGACAAGGTTCGAAACGTCGCCGACGCAGGCATTTTCGGCCCGGATCAGCTGCGCCAGGTGATTTCCGATCGCATCACCGCATGGGGGCTGGCCGACGAGCCTGCGCTGCGGCAGTACGTCATCGGCTGAGACGCCGCTGAGCTTTTTCCACGGCGCGCCTGCGCGGCGCGCATGCCAAGACCGGAGTAGCGTCGCAGGCGATGGCTAGCGACATGCTCTGCTGTCCGGGCGGCGCCTCTCGTCTCGACTTCGACAGGACCGCCGGCCCCGGTCCTGGCGCCGCGGCCCCCGCCGAAATGTCCGTGCGGGCCGCACGGGTTTCCGCCCGGTGACGATGCGGCCCATGCAATGGGCAGCTGAGAATCCGGGTCATCAAAACCAGCCTGGTTATGACGCCCCGCGAGCATGGGTGGCGGTGGGGCCACACCCGCATGCGGCAGCGAACCAGGCGATGACTCGAGGAGCGCTCGTGACTGATTCCCCGGCGGTTCCACAGGACACCATCCGGACGTACGTGCTCGACACCTCCGTGTTGTTGTCCGATCCGTGGGCCTGTTCCCGCTTCGCCGAACATGAAGTGGTGGTTCCGCTGGTGGTGATCAGTGAGCTGGAAGCCAAACGCCATCATCACGAACTCGGCTGGTTCGCCCGTCAGGCGTTGCGCTTGTTTGACGACCTCCGGCTTGCCCACGGGCGGCTGGATCAGCCGATTCCCGTTGGGACACAAGGCGGTACGCTGCACGTCGAACTCAACCACAGCGATCCGGACGTGCTGCCCGCCGGGTTCCGCACCGACACCAACGACTCGCGCATCCTGTGCTGTGCCGCCAACCTGGCCGCAGAGGGCAAGCGAGTCACGTTGGTGAGCAAGGACATTCCGCTGCGCGTCAAAGCCGGTGCGGTGGGTCTGCCCGCCGACGAGTACCACGCGCAAGACGTCGTCACGTCCGGCTGGACCGGGATGACGGAGATGGAAGCCAGCGCCGAGGACATCGACGCGCTGTTCTCCGACGGCGAGGTCGATTTGGCCGCAGCACGAGACCTCCCGTGCCACACCGGGATTCGACTGCTCGCTGGCAGCTCTCATGCGCTCGGCCGGGTCAATGCCCACAAACGCGTTCAGCTGGTCCGCGGCGACCGCGAGGTGTTCGGACTGCGTGGTCGCTCCGCCGAGCAGCGGGTGGCCCTGGATCTGTTGCTCGACGAGTCGGTGGGCATCGTGTCGCTGGGCGGCAAGGCCGGCACCGGCAAGTCGGCGCTGGCGCTGTGCGCCGGTCTGGAAGCCGTGCTGGAGCGACGCACCCAGCGCAAGGTGGTGGTCTTCCGCCCGCTCTACGCGGTCGGCGGCCAGGAGCTGGGCTACCTGCCTGGCAGCGAGAGCGAGAAAATGGGCCCGTGGGCGCAGGCGGTCTTCGACACCCTGGAAGGTCTGGCCAGCCCGGCGGTGCTCGAGGAGGTGCTCTCGCGCGGGATGCTCGAGGTGCTGCCGCTGACCCATATCCGTGGTCGCTCGCTGCACGACTCCTTCGTCATCGTCGATGAGGCGCAATCGCTGGAGCGCAACGTGTTGCTGACCGTGTTGTCGCGGCTGGGCACGGGATCGCGGGTGGTGTTGACCCACGACATCGCTCAGCGCGACAACCTTCGGGTGGGCCGGCATGACGGGGTCGCCGCCGTGGTCGAAAAACTCAAGGGACACCCGCTTTTCGCGCACATCACGCTGTTGCGCAGCGAGCGGTCGCCGATCGCCGCGCTGGTCACCGAGATGCTCGAGGAGATCACGCGCGCTCCGCTGCCGTAAGCTTCCGGCCGTGCCGAGACGACCGAGACGACCAGACACCCTTGCGTGGCGGTACTGGCGCACGGTCGCCGGTGTGGTGGCAGCCGCCTTCGTCGTCGCCATCGGGGCGTTCACCGGGCACGTCAGGTTCGCCCACGCCAACGATGTCGTCGACTGCGCGCAAGTCAAGTGCGTGGCGTTGACGTTCGACGACGGGCCCACCCCGTACACCGATCGGCTGCTGGACGTCTTGACCGCCAACAAGGCCAAGGCAACGTTCTTCGAGATCGGCAACAAGGTTGCCGCCAACCCGGCCGGCGCCAAACGTGTCGTGGATGCGGGCATGGAGATCGGCAACCACACCTGGGAACACCCCAACATGACGACGCTGCCCCCGCCCGAGGTGCCCGCCCAGTTGTCGAGGGCCAACGATGCGATTGCCGCTGCCACCGGTGTGACGCCCAAGCTCTGGCGGCCGCCGGGCGGGCTGACCGACGCAGGAGTCAATGAGCAGGCCGCAAAGATCGGTTTGGCCGGAATCCTTTGGGATGTCATCCCTTTCGACTGGATCAACGACTCGAACACCGCGGCCAGCAGGTACCTGCTGATGACCCAGATCAAACCCGGTTCGGTGGTGCTGCTGCACGACACCTACTCCAGCACCGCTGATCTGGTGTACCAGTTCATCCCAGTCCTGAAAGCCAACGACTATCACCTGGTGACGGTCAGCCAACTGCTCGGGCGACGAACACCGGGCAGCGTGTACGGCGGCCGGGAGAACGGGCCGCCGGCCAATGACCTGCACGACATCCCGGCCTCAGAGATTCCGTCGTTGCCCAACACGCCGTCACCGAAGCCGATGCCCAACTTCCCGATTACCGATGTGCCGGGCCAGAACTCGGGCGGACCGAACAACGGCAGCTAAGCGCTTGTTGGTGACTGATCCGGGAGCTCACCCGCGACGGCAAGGGCCAGCAGCTCACCGCGACCGATCTGGCCGACCAGGCTGGCCGAGTCAAAGTAGATGCGCTCGTTGGTGATTCGATCACCGTCGAAGAAGAACACCGCGACGATCGGCACCCGGAACGCCTTGCCGGTGGGCGGCAGACCGTAGAACTCGCCGAGATTGGTGCCCAGCAGGTCGAATTCGGTGATCACCGCGTCATCGCTGAAGTGGTATCGAACGTTTTCGTGCCGCTGGTCAGGAAACGCGGTCCGGGTGGTCAGGTAGTAACCCATCACCTCGTCGTCGCCGTCGAAAACCTGGCCGGTGGCCATGATCTCGTAACGCGGGTGCCCGTTGAACGTGGCCAGGGTCCGGTCGAATTCCTTGGTCACCTCGGTGTTCATGTGCTCTTCGATGATGGCCAATCGGCGTTGCCGCAGTTCGTCGCTGGTCATGTCGGCTGGTCGTTCACCTTGGTCATCGCGAGCACGTCGAGGCGGCGGTCGAGTTCCTGTTCGGACAGCTTGTCGCCGATCAGCCCGCGATCGATCACCGTCTGGCGGATCGTCTTGCGCTCCTTGAGCGCTTGCTTGGCCACCGCGGCGGCCTCCTCATAGCCGATCACCGAGTTCAGCGGTGTCACGATCGACGGCGACGATTCGGCCAGCTCGCGCAAATGCTCGACGTTGGCGCTCAGCCCGGTAATGCAACGCTCCGCGAACAGCGTGGACACGTTGGTCAGCAGCTTGAACGACTCCAGCAGATTGCGGGCCATCATCGGGATGTAGACGTTGAGCTCGAAGGCTCCGCTCGCGCCACCCCACGCGATTGCCGCGTCGTTGCCGACCACCTGAGCGGCGACCTGGGTAACCGCTTCGCACAGAACGGGATTGACCTTGCCCGGCATGATCGAGCTGCCCGGCTGCAGATCCGGCAACTGGATTTCAGCCAGCCCGGTCAACGGACCGGACCCCATCCAGCGGACATCGTTGGCGATCTTGGTCAACGACACCGCGATGGTGCGCAGCGCGCCGGACGCCTCCACCAGCCCATCGCGGGCCGCTTGGGCTTCGAAAGCGTTGACCGCCGTGCGTAATTCGGTCAATCCGGTCTCTTTCACCAGCACCTCGACCACTTTGGTGCCGAAGCCGTCGGGAGCGTTGAGGCCGGTGCCTACCGCGGTGCCACCGATCGCCAGCTCACCCAACCTAGGAAGGCACCCGCGCACTCTTTCTATGCCGGCCTCGATTTGGCGGGCGTATCCGGAAAACTCCTGACCGAGTGTGACCGGGACGGCATCCATCAGATGCGTGCGGCCCGATTTCACCACCGTGCGCCACTCGCGGGCCTTACCCGCCAGCGCGTCGTGCAGCACCTGCAGCGCCGGAATCAGGTGGCGCACCGCGGCTTCGGTGGCCGCGATGTGGGTGGCGGTCGGAAAAGTGTCGTTTGATGACTGCGACATGTTGACGTCGTCGTTGGGATGCACGTCCACCCCGTTGGCCGCCGCGATCGACGCGATCACCTCATTGGCGTTCATGTTGGAACTCGTGCCGGACCCGGTCTGGAAGACGTCGATGGGGAACTGGTCGTCGTGGCGCCCGTCGGCGATCTCGGCAGCGGCCGCGATGATCGCGTCGGCCTTCTCCGGCGCCAGCAGCCCGAGGTCCTTGTTCACTTGCGCGCAAGCGCTTTTCAGCAGACCCAAGGCGCGGATCTGAGTGCGCTCCAGTCCACGTCCGGAGATCGGGAAGTTCTCCACAGCACGCTGAGTCTGCGCGCGCCACAATGCTTTTGCCGGCACCCGGACCTCGCCCATGGTGTCGTGTTCGATGCGGTATTCGGTGTCGTTTTCGGCGGTGTGAGCGCCCATAAATTGGGGTCCTTCTGTGGGTGGTTACGGCAGGGGGTATGCGGCGCTGCTGTCGCCGGTGAAGTCGATGGCCGAGTATTCGTTGAGCTTGGATAGCCGGTGGTAGGCCTCGATCATCCGCAGCGTGCCGGACTTGGAGCGCATCACAATCGACTGGGTGGTGCACCCGCCGGGCTGATAGCGCACACCCTTGAGCAGGTCGCCGTCGGTGACGCCGGTAGCGCAGAAGAAGACGTTCTCCCCGGACACCAAGTCCTCGGTGCTCAGCACCTTGTCGAGGTCGTAGCCGGCGTCGATTGCCTTCTGCCGTTCCTCGTCGTCCTTGGGCGCCAGCTGCGCCTGGATCTCCCCGCCCATGCACCGGATCGCCGCTGCGGTGATGATGCCCTCCGGAGTCCCGCCGATCCCGGCCAGCATGTCGGTGCCGGAGCCCGGCCGGCACGCCGAGATCGCGCCCGCCACGTCGCCGTCGGTGATCAATCGGATTCGTGCGCCGGTGGCGCGGACGTCGTGGATCAGTTGAGCATGCCGCGGGCGGTCCAGGATGCACACCGTCATGTCGGGCACCGACAAGCCCTTGACTTTCGCGACCGCCCGGATGTTGTCGGCGACCGGCGCGGTGATATCCAGCACGTGAGCCGCGTCGGGCCCGACGGCGATCTTGTCCATGTAGAACACCGCCGACGGGTCGAACATCGAGCCCCGATCGGCCACCGCCAGCACCGAGATGGCGTTGGGCATGCCCTTGCTCATCAGCGTGGTGCCGTCAATCGGGTCGACAGCGAAGTCGCAGTCCGGGCCGTCGCCGTTGCCGACCTCCTCGCCGTTGTAGAGCATCGGCGCGTGGTCTTTCTCACCCACGCCGATCACGACCACGCCGCGCATCGATACCGAATTGACCAGTTGGCGGATCGCGTCGACGGCCGCCGCGTCGCCACCTTCCTTGTCGCCGCGGCCGACCCAGCGCCCGGCAGCCATCGCACCGGCTTCGGTGACCCGGACCAGCTCCAGAGCAAGGTTGCGGTCCGGGGCTTCACGACGAGAACCTGCGCTCATGGTTGCCGATTGTCCCAGAAGCGGGTTGGCGCTCGGGAGCTGGGATACTCGTCATGTGACGACGCAGCCGCAGCCGACGGCCAAGCCGGCCAAGCCACGGCTGCTGCAGGACGGCCGGGATATGTTCTGGTCGATCGCGCCGCTGGTGCTGGCCTGCATCATCCTGGCGGGCATGGTCGGGATGTGCACGTTTGCCCCCGGCGGGACCAATCGCGGACCGGTGCCGTCCTACGACGCAGCCGGCGCGCTGCGGGCCGACGCGCAGACGCTCGGGTTCCCGGTCCGGCTCCCGCGGCTGCCCGAAGGCTGGCAGCCCAACTCCGGTGGCCGCGGCGGTATCGGAGACGGACGAGCCGACCCGTCGACCGGTCAGCGGGTGCGCGCGGTCACCTCCACCGTCGGATTCATCAGCCCTACCGGCATGTATTTGAGCCTGACCCAGAGCAACGCCGACGAGGCCAAGCTGGTCGGCTCGATCCACCCGTCCATGTACCCAACTGGAACCGTCGACGTGGAGGGCACCCGGTGGATCGTCTATCAGGGTGACGACGGTGTCGAGCCGGTGTGGACCACGCGGCTGGCCAGTCCGGTCGGGCCTGCCCAGGTCGCGATCACGGGTGCCGGGAGCGTCGATCAGTTCCGTACGCTGGCAGCCGCCACCCAATCACAGCCGCCGTTACCGGCGCATCGGTAGAA
>NZ_JBAPPI010000846.1:0-3662 GCF_049280035.1 Mycobacterium sp.
ATTGCGGCTTACTGCGCTGTTGCCGTTTGTTTTCTCCAGGCAAAGTTCGAAGGGCCACTGTGCCATGCTGCATCAATTCCGCCTGCTCCGCAGGCCCATGGTCTTCGCTTTGGGTGATTGCATCGGGGACTGATACCCTAGGCAGTCGCCGCTTAAGCGTGAGATCGCGCTACGGCAAACCGTGACACCACAAGCCGCCAAAAGATTACGTCGAAGGAATTACGCGTGGCCAACATCAAGTCGCAGCAAAAGCGCAACCGCACCAACGAGCGCGCCCGACTGCGCAACAAGTCGGTGAAGTCGTCGCTTCGCACGGCCGTCCGCGCGTTCCGCGAGGCCGCCGCCGCCGGCGAGAAGGAGAAAGCCGCCGAGCTGCTGGTCTCCACCAGCCGCAAGCTGGACAAGGCGGCCACCAAGGGCGTGATCCACAAGAACCAGGCGGCGAACAAGAAGTCAGCGCTGGCGCACGCCCTCAACAAGCTCTGAGTCAGCGACCCGCGTCGGCCGCTAACTCGGCGACTTTTCGCACCGCCGCTTCCAGCGCGTAATCGGCATCAGCGGCCGCACCCTTGACGTCGGCGTTTAGTGCCGCCACCAACTTCATCGCGATAGCGACCATGTCCCGCGACCAGCGTCGGGCCTGCTTCTGCGCCTTCTGCACCCGCCAGGGCGGCATCCCGACTTCGGCAGCCAGGCGGTAGGGGTCACCGGAGAGCGGACCCACCCGACCGATAGCGTGCACGGCCTCGGCCAATGCGTCGGCCAGCACCACATGCGGCTCGCCGCGCATCATCGCCCACCGCAGCGCCTCAACAGCCCCTTCGACGTCACCGGCCACAGCCTTGTCGGCGATGTCGAATCCCTTCACCTCGGCTCTGCCACCGTGATAGCGGCGCACCGCGGCGACATCGACGCGGCCACCGGTGTCGGCGACCAATTGAGAACAGGCCGAAGCGAGTTCGCGTATATCGGAGCCGACCGCATCCAGCAGCGCACTGATCGTGTCGTTGTCGGACTTGACCTTCAGCGAGCGAAATTCGTTGCGGACGAAGTCGAAACGCTCGCTGGCCTTGGCGATCCGCGCGCACGGATACACCTGCGCGCCGAGCGCGCGCAGCTGACTGGCCAACGCCTTGGCACGCCCACCACCTGAATGCACGACTACCAGCTCGGTGCCCGACGGGATGTCCGCAGCGGCGTTGGCGATCAATTCGGCGGCGTCCTTGCCTGCCTCACCGGCGGCTTCCAGGACGACGACCCGCTCGTCTGCGAACAGTGACGGGCTCAGCAATTCGGCCAGCTCGTAGACACCCACTTCGCCGGCGCGCAGCCGGCTCACCGGGACATCGTCGGTGCCGGCGCGCTGCCGTGCCGACCGCAACACCTCCGCGACGGCGCGCTCGACCAGCAGCTCCTCATCTCCCAGCACGAGATGCAACGTCGAAACCTGCTGGCTCACTGTTCGATCGTGTCATGTCGGGCCGACAGCCCCTACCAGCAGGCCCGACAAGGACCAGGCGAGCAGCCCCGCGGCTGCGACCGCCATCCCGGCCCGAAACCATCGCCGCCGCCACATCACCGCGGCCAGCACAGCGGCAGCGCCGACCACCAGGACACCGGAAATCCCGGACGGTACCGGCAGGCTGGCGACGGGCACTGCGGCTGCCCAATGCGCAATGCGCAACACCCACCACAGTTCGGGGCCGGTGAACCGGATCAGCAGTTGCGCCCCGGCCGGCCAGAACAAACACAGCGCACCGGCCGCACTACCCAGCACAGTGATCGGCGCGATCAGCGCCGCCACTGCGAGATTGGCGACGGCGGCCACCAGGCTCACCCGACCCGAGATGCCGGCGATCAGTGGAGCCGTCACCAACTGCGCTGCGCAGGCGACACAGACGGCGTCCGCCAGCGGCTTGGGCCAGCCGGCCGCCACCAGACGCCGCGACCAGATCGGCGCGATGACCACCAGCGCCGCCGTCGCCACCACCGACAAAGCGAGGCCCACGTCGACGGCCAACTGTGGAGCGGTCACCATTAACACCAGCACGGTGGCGGCGAGACCCGGAATCGCTTGGCGCCGCCGCGAAGACAGCACGCCCACTAGCGCTATCCCGCCCATCACCGCCGCGCGCAGCACGCTAGCCGTGGGCTGCACGACGATGACGAACACCACCAATGCGACACCGGCCAGTGCCACCGCCGCCCGCGGGCCGATCAGCCGCGACGAGAACAGCACCGCTCCGCACACGATCGTGACATTGGCGCCGGATACCGCTGTCAGGTGTGTCAAACCTGCGGCACGGAATTCTCGGCTGGTGACCGTGCTTACCGTCGAAGTGTCGCCGAGCACCAGCGCCGGCAGCATCGCCGCTTGGTCTGCAGGCAGCACTTGACGGGCGGTCGCGGCAAACGCCGCGCGAATTGCGTGCGCAGCGCGGTGAACCGGCCCGGCACGACCCATCGTCGGCTGGCCAACCGCGTTCACCATCGCCACCGTCAGGTCATGTCGGGTAGGGCGGGTGATTCTGGCGCGGAAGCGCACCGGCTGACCGACCATCACCGCATTGAAATCGCGCGCCGGCGCGAATACCACCACGCGGCCCGACATCTGGTTTTGTCCCAGTTGCTGCAAAGTGGCACGGAACATCAGTCGGCCGCGGCCCACCGAGAGTGCGCTTTCGTTGGGCGTGACCACGACCTGCGCAGCCGTTCCGAATACCGCAGTGATGGGGTGGCGAGCGACTGCGTTGGCGCGCAACGCAATCGCAAACCCGAACCCGGCCCCGACGACACCAACAGCGACCACACCGACGCCGATGGCCCGCATCCGTGGGCTTCGGTGCCCGGTGCGCCATAGCAGCAGGCCCAACGCGCTCCCGACCGCACACACCGACCCGACCACGCTGCCGATCGGCCATATGATTCCCGCCGCGGTGACCGTCCAACTGGTCAATGCGGCCGGCACCAGACGGGCATCCAGCCGCGCCGGCGACGATGCAGAGCGCAGCGATGAGGAGGAGCGGCGCGATGACTGAGCCGTAGCGGCGTCGCCGCTGGATGGGTGCTGCACCGGTCTTAGACACGAACCAGCGCGCGCAGCTTTTCCAGACGCGCGGGGCCGATGCCGTCGACCTCGGCGAGTTGATCGACGCTGGTGAACTTGCCGTTGGCATCCCGCCAGGCGACGATGGCAGCCGCCGTCACCGGCCCGACCCCGGGCAAGGCATCCAACTGCTGCACCGTTGCGGTGTTCAGGTTGACCGACTCAGCCCGTCCGGGTTTGTCCGGACGAGATGCGGTGCCCGGCGCGCCCGGGGCGGCCGAGCCGGAGCTCACTGAACTGCCCAACACCGGCGGCTGCCCCTTGACGGGTGCGATGCCGACGACGATCTGCTCGCCGTCGCCGACCTGGCGGGCCATGTTCAACCCGATGGTGTCGGCGCCATCCGTCGCGCCGCCTGCCGCCTTCAGCGCGTCGGCGATGCGCGCGCCGGGCGCCAAGGTGACCAGGCCCGGCGTGTGCACCAGGCCAACCACACTGACCACCACCGGTTGACTCGGCTTGGCTGTCGGACTTGAACTCGGGCCGCGGCTCGCCGACGCCACCGCGTCGACCGGCGGCAGTTTCGCCGACCTCACCGGTGCCGGCTGGTCACGCA
>NZ_JBAPPI010000847.1:0-6142 GCF_049280035.1 Mycobacterium sp.
TGGCTGCCCGGCGTTGGCGTCTGGCCGCCAGCTCGCTGGCGGCCGTGCTGGTGGCAGCCGCGCCGGGCACCTTAACGGGATGCTCCGGCAGCGCCGCCGGGCAGATCGACTACATCGTCGACGGCACACTGGCCACCTACAACAGCAACACCGTCACCGGCGCCGCCTCCGCGGGTGCGCAAGCGTTCGCCCGCACACTGACCGGATTCGGCTACCACGGCCCCGACGGTCAGGTCGTCGCCGACCGTGACTTCGGTGCGATCTCGATGGTGGGTGGTTCGCCGCTGGTGCTCGACTACCAGATTGCCGACAACGCCGTTTACTCCGACGGTAAGCCGGTCACCTGCGACGACCTGGTGCTGGCGTGGGCAGCCCAATCCGGTCGGTTTCCCGGCTTCGATGCCGCGAACCAGGCCGGCTATGTCGACATCTCCGGCATCGACTGCCAACCGGGACAGAAGAAAGCCCGAGTGTCGTTTGACCCCGACCGCAACGTCGTCGACTACAACCAGCTGTTCGCGGGGACCACGATGATGCCGTCGCATGTCATCGCCGACGAGCTGGGGATTGACGTCACCACCGCGCTGATGCGCCACGACGTGCCGGCCATCGGGCGCATCGCGCAGCTGTGGAACACCACCTGGGACCTCAAACCCGGCATTGAGCCGGGCACCGTCGCCAAGCATTTCCCGTCGTCGGGGCCGTACAAGATCGAATCGGTGTTGGACGGCGGGGCGGTGGTGCTGGTCGCGAACGACCGCTGGTGGGGTGCCAAGCCGATGACCAAGCGGGTCACCGTGTGGCCGGAGAAAGTCGACATCCAAGATCGCGTCAACGACAAGAGCGCCGACGTCGTCGACGTCGCGGACGGCTCGTCGGGAACGCTGGCCACCCCGGACACGTACCGCCGCACCGATTCCGCATCGGACGGCATCGAACAGCTGATCTTCGCGCCACGCGGCCCGCTTTCCGACGTCGCCGCGCGCCGGGCGGTGGCCTCGTGCACACCGCGTGACGCGATCGCGCGCGACGCCCGGACACCAATCACCAACGCGCGGCTGCACACCGCGGCCGAAGACACCATCGGACGGGCGGAGAACGTTCCGGAGGCGGGCCAGTATCTGAAGTCGAACCCCGACGCCGCGCGCGGCGCGCTGGGCGGAAAGCCGCTGACCGTGCGGATCGGCTATCGGGCGCCCAACGCGCGGTTGGCCGCGATCGTCGGCGCGATCGCCAAGGCCTGCGCCCCAGCCGGCATCACGGTCTCCGGCGTCACCTCCGACTCGACCGGCCCGCAGACGTTGCGGGACGGGAAGATCGACGTGTTATTGGCCAGCACCGGCGGCGCGACCGGCAGCGGCTCGACCGGGTCGTCGGCCATAGACGCCTACGCCCTGCATACCGGCAACGGCAACAACCTGTCCGGGTATACCAACGGTCAGATCGACGGAATCATCAGCGCGCTGGCGGTGTCGGCCGACCCCGCCGAGCTGGTCCGGTTGCTGGCGCAGAGCGCGCCGGTGCTGTGGGGCGATATGCCGACGTTGCCGCTGTATCGCCAGCAGCGGACCTTGCTGGCGTCGAAGAAGATGTACGCCGTCGGCAGCAACCCGAGCCGCTGGGGCGCCGGCTGGAATATGGATCGATGGGTCCTGGTGCGGTGACTGCCGCGGGCCACGATTCGGTGGCTGACCTCATCGCGTCGCTGACCCGGGAGGTCGCAGATTTCCCAACGGCCGGAGTCGAGTTCAAAGATTTAACCCCGCTGTTCGCCGACCGCCGGGGCTTGGCCGCAGTGACCGACGCGCTGGCCGGTGTGGCATCCGGCGCCGACCTGATCGCCGGTATCGACGCGCGCGGGTTTCTGATCGGCGGCGCCCTCGCGATCCGGCTGGGCACCGGCGTGCTGGCCATTCGCAAGGGTGGCAAGTTGCCGCCGCCGGTGCGCGCCACGGAGTACCAGCTGGAATACGGCACCGCCCGCCTGGAGATTCCCGCCGAGGGGATCGAATTGGCCGGTCGCAACGTTGTGATCGTGGACGACGTGCTGGCCACCGGAGGCACGGTGGCCGCGGCGCACCGGTTGCTCGAGCAAGCCGGTGCCCGGGTGACGACGGCCGCGGTGGTGTTGGAACTGACCGCGCTGGGCGGTCGCAACTTGGTGGCGCCGCTGCCGGTGCACAGCTTGCACCGCGTCTAGCTATACGTGACGAGACACACGCTCGCTGCGAAACAAAGCCGACGCGCCGCAGCCGCGACGTCGACCACATGACGATGTGCCCGCCTCCCAGCGACAGTCTCGACTGGACGCGAAACTCCCTATCAAGCAACGACTTTCGATTTCCACAACGAAAGCGACATGGCGTGAAGTTGTCGCTGTGAGGCGGGCGCATCGTCGTATTCCGCCCAGGTAGTGGCCTATGTGACAGATGGGGCTAACGGCTCCCCGAGGAGTCAGAGGTGACGGTCGACGTCCATTCGTTGGTGTGCGACGCGCACGACGTCGATGACGCGTTCGGCGCTGACCCGATAGAACAGCGTGTGTGATGCGGCAACAAGCTTGCGATAGCCGGGACGGATCTCGTCGCAGGCCCGGCCGATTCGTGGATTCGCGGCGCGCTCGATAGCGCGTTGAAGTTCGCGCAGGTACTCCTCTGCCTGGTCGACGCCCCAGTGGTCGTGGGTGTAGTCCCAGATCTGCTCCAGGTCTGTTTGCGCGGCAGGTGAGAGGAGGTATCGGCTCACCGCTTGCGCGACTGCTCGGCCCGCTTGCGGCCGAGGAAGGCATCGAAGTCGAACGGTGTCGACACGCCGCTGCGTTCGCCTGCGGCTAGGGCTTCACGCAGTGCCCGCAGCTGAGTTTCGCGGTCCTCGAGCAGCCGCAATGCGGAGCGGACGACGTCACTGGCCGACCGGTAGCGGCCCGCGGCGACCTCGCTGTCGATGAAGGCGCTGTAATGCTCGTCGAGACTGAAGGACGTGTTCTTACCCACCGGGCCATGATACCAATCATTGGTATTGCAGCGCCCGCGACGAGACACACGAAAAGGAAGCTCAGCCAAAATCGGGGATATCCTTGGACGGCGGACGGCGGAGGTGACGAAAGTGGCGGACGACAAAGGGACGGCGGTCCAGCCGCCCACCGAACCGCTGCAGGTCGCCGGCTTTCCTTCGCTCGCCGAGCCTTCCCCCGCCGAGCCTACGGCGACCGAGCCCGCGATCAGCCTCAAGACGTCCAGCAGCGCCTCGCGTCGGGTTCGGGCCCGGTTGGCGCGGCGGATGACGGCGCAGCGCAGCGCGCTCAGCCCGGTGCTCGAACCATTGGTGGCGGTGCACCGCGAGGTCTACCCGAAGGCCGACCTGTCGTTGTTGCAGCGGGCCTATGAGGTCGCCGAGCAGCGGCACGCCACTCAACTGCGGCACTCCGGGGACCCGTACATCACCCACCCGCTGGCGGTGGCCAACATCCTCGCCGAGTTGGGCATGGACACCACCACGCTGGTGGCGGCCCTGCTGCATGACACCGTCGAGGACACCGGCTACACACTGGATGCACTGTCCAGCGATTTCGGCGAAGAGGTCGGCCATCTTGTCGACGGCGTGACCAAGCTGGACCGGGTGGTGCTGGGCAGCGCCGCCGAAGGCGAGACGATCCGCAAGATGATCACCGCCATGGCGCGCGATCCGCGGGTGCTGGTGATCAAGGTCGCCGACCGGCTGCACAACATGCGGACGATGCGCTTCCTGCCGCCGGAGAAGCAGGCCCGCAAGGCCCGCGAAACACTGGAAGTCATTGCGCCGCTGGCACATCGGCTGGGGATGGCCACGGTCAAGTGGGAACTGGAGGATCTCTCGTTTGCGATCCTGCATCCCAAGAAGTACGAGGAGATCGTGCGGCTGGTCGCCGGCCGAGCGCCGTCGCGAGACACCTACCTCGCCAAGGTGCGCGCCGAGATCGTCGCCACCCTCAACGCGTCCAAGATCAACGCGGTGGTCGAGGGACGGCCCAAGCACTATTGGTCGATCTATCAGAAGATGATCGTCCGGGGCCGCGACTTCGACGACATCCACGACCTGGTCGGAGTCCGCATCTTGTGCGACGAGGTCCGGGACTGTTATGCCGCTGTGGGCGTGGTGCATTCGCTGTGGCAGCCGATGGCCGGCCGGTTCAAGGACTACATCGCCCAGCCGCGCTACAGCGTCTACCAGTCGCTGCACACCACCGTCGTCGGCCCGGAGGGCAAACCGCTAGAGATCCAGATCCGCACCCGCGATATGCACCGCACCGCCGAATACGGCATCGCGGCGCACTGGCGCTACAAAGAAGCCAAGGGCCGCAACGGAGTTCCGCATGCTCTCGCGGCCGCCGAAATCGACGACATGGCCTGGATGCGTCAGCTGCTCGACTGGCAAAGAGAGGCGGCCGACCCCGGCGAGTTCCTCGAGTCACTGCGTTACGACCTTGCGGTACAAGAGATTTTTGTGTTCACCCCGAAAGGTGATGTGATCACGCTGCCCACCGGGTCGACGCCGGTGGACTTCGCCTATGCCGTGCACACCGAGGTTGGTCACCGATGCATCGGTGCTCGGGTGAACGGGAGACTGGTGGCGCTGGAACGCAATCTGGAGAACGGCGAAGTCGTCGAGGTTTTCACGTCCAAGGCGTCCAACGCCGGGCCATCGCGGGATTGGCAGCAGTTCGTGGTGTCACCGCGCGCCAAAGCAAAGATTCGCCAGTGGTTCGCCAAGGAGCGCCGCGAGGAGGCGCTGGAAACCGGCAAAGAAGCGATCACCCGCGAAGTTCGCCGCGGCGGACTTCCGTTGCAGCGCTTGGTCAACGGCGGGTCCATGGCGGCGGTGGCCAACGAGCTGCACTACGCGGACGTATCGGCGCTCTACACCGCAGTCGGCGAGGGTCACGTATCGGCCAAGCACGTTGTGCAGCGGCTGGTTGCCGAGCTCGGCGGTATCGACCAGGCGGAGGAGGATCTCGCCGAACGGTCCACCCCGGCGACCATGCCGCGGCGCCCACGCAGCACCGACGATGTCGGGGTGGCGGTGCCCGGCGCCCCGGGCGTCTTGACCAAGCTCGCCAAGTGCTGCACGCCGGTGCCGGGCGATCAGATCATGGGGTTCGTCACCCGCGGTGGCGGAGTCAGCGTGCACCGCACCGACTGCACCAACGCCGCATCGCTGCAGCAGCAGGCCGAACGCATCATCGAGGTGCAATGGGCACCGTCGCCGTCGTCGGTGTTCCTGGTGGCCATCCAGGTCGAGGCGCTCGACCGGCACCGGCTGCTGTCGGATGTCACGCGCGTGCTGGCCGATGAGAAAGTCAACATTCTCTCCGCGTCGGTGACCACATCCGGTGATCGGGTGGCGATCAGCCGGTTCACTTTCGAGATGGGCGACCCCAAGCATCTGGGGCATCTGCTGGACGTGGTCCGCACTGTCGAAGGGGTCTACGACGTCTATCGCGTGACGTCCGCGGCTTAACTCGCGACACTGATGGCTAGCGCAGGCGCGCCGATGTGATGGTGACTTCGGTGGCGGGCGTTCCGTCATCGCCACCGCCGGCGACGCCGGCCGCAGCGATCTTGTCCAACGTCGCCAGGCCGGTGGCGTCGATGGTGCCGAATACCGTGTATGCCGGCGGCAACTGCGAGTTGCGGTAGACCATGAAAAACTGGCTGCCGTTGGTGTTCGGTCCGGCATTGGCCATCGCCAGCGTGCCCCGCGGATACATCACCGGCTTCTTCAGTGCCGGATCGCCGGGCGGATACTGGTCGACCGGGTATTCGTCGGCGAACTGATAGCCCGGGCCACCGGTGCCGTCGCCTCTGGCGTCACCGCACTGCAATACCGACAATCCCGGTGAGGTGGTCAGCCGGTGGCATTGGGTGTCGTCGAAGAATTTCTGCTGCACCAGGCTGACGAAACTGTGCACAGTGCAAGGGGATTCGTTGTTCGCCAGCCGCAGGCCGATCTTGCCCCGGTCGGTGACAATGTTCACGCCGACCTGAGCGGGATCGGTCGACACTTGGCCGGTCTCGGGCAGGGTCACCGGCTTGCTGGCGGCATCGACGGACAGCGGGTACTCGCAGTCAGCGCCCAGACCGGCGGAGGGCACGAACGGCGGCAG
>NZ_JBAPPI010000848.1:0-4535 GCF_049280035.1 Mycobacterium sp.
ACCTCAATAATCCCGGACGCCATCAACTTCGGGATCAGCTCGGGATCCATCATGTCGTGCAACGCGTCGTAAAGCGGACGAAGGTACGGATCGATCTTCTCGCTCAGCGTGCCGGGCAGAAAGCCAAGCCGCTCACCGGCTTCCACCGCCGGCCGGGTCAGGATGATGCGGGTAACCTGTTTGCGCTGCAGCGCGTTGACCGCCTTGGCCATCGCCAGGTAGGTCTTGCCGGTCCCGGCCGGGCCGATTCCGAAGACGATGGTGTGAGCATCGATGGCGTCAACATAGCGCTTCTGGTTGAGGGTCTTGGGCCGAATCGTCTTGCCGCGCCGCGACAAGATGTCCAGCGTAAGCACCTCGGCCGGCGACTCGTTGCCGGTGCCAACCAGCATGGCCACGCTGTGGCGCACCACCTCGGGAGTCAACGGCTGGCCACCGGCGACGATCGCGACGAGTTCGGAGATCACTCGTTCGGCGAGCGCGACGTCGGCGGGCTCCCCAGAGAGGGTCACCGCGTTGCC
Organism: Mycobacterium sp.; assembly: GCF_049280035.1. Classification (GTDB taxonomy): domain Bacteria; phylum Actinomycetota; class Actinomycetes; order Mycobacteriales; family Mycobacteriaceae; genus Mycobacterium. The sequence goes on from NZ_JBAPPI010000848.1 coordinate 522, forward strand.
ACGCACATGGAGATCTGCCGGCAGAATGCGCTCAAGTGCGCGCAGATTTTCGTCAGCGGAACCGAGCAGGCCCACGACGAGGTCGGGCGGAACGTCGATGCTGCTGCGAACGGGAGTTGTCGAGGAATCAGCAGCGTTGGTCTCGCGGGGCGTCACGTGGCTTCTAATGCCTGCTTTCTGTGGTTTGTTCAGCGGGTTATCGTCTCGATTCTACCGCCGGGCCGTTTTTGCAGCGTCGAGATCGACGCCCACGCGGAAAACCCACGAAAAAGACGCGCTAACGTCAATCTCGACGCGCATGGCGGCCGCTTTACGGGCCGGTGTCCTCGTCGGGCGGATTCCACCGCGGCGTGAGCACACCCAGTGCACCGAACGCGACCGCTGCGGCGGTCGACGTGCGCAGCACGGTCGGGCCCAGCCGAACCGCCAGGGCACCAGCCTCGGTCATCGCGGCGAGTTCGTCGGGAGCGATGCCACCCTCTGGCCCCACCACCAACATCACCGACTTCGCTTGCGCAAGGCTAAGATCCGCGAGCTGGCCGGTAGCCGACTCGTGCAGCGCCAGCACCGTGCCTCCCGACGCCACCACGTCGCCGATCCGCTGGCTCAGCGTTGCAGTGGACAGCACGCCGTCGACCGACGGGATATACGCGCGACGGGATTGCTGTGCCGCGGCACGAGCGACCGCGCGCCAGCGCCGCAAACCCTTCTCAGCGCGGGCCCCCTCCCAGCGGGCCACACACCGCGCGGCCTGCCAGGCCACCAAGGCATCAGCCCCGGCTTCGGTCGCCAACTCGATCGCCAACTCCGAGCGCTCGGCCTTGGGCAGCGCCTGTACGACGGTCACCGGCGGCTGCACCGGTGGTATCTGCCAACGGTCAGACACCCTGGCCTGCAGTCCGTCGCGGCCAGCCTGTTCGACCACACAGCGGGCCAGACCTCCGACGCCGTCGCCGAGCACGAGTTGCTCGCCGCGCCGGATCCGCCGCACGGTAGCGGCGTGGAAGCCCTCGTCACCACCGACGACGGCTAGCTGACCGGTCTCGGGCAGCGCTTCGATATAGAACAGGCCGGGCATCTGAACTCCGCAGCCGACTAGCGCCCCGTAAAGGTCTCGCGCAGCCGGCTGAACAATCCGCCGGTGGCGGCGGCGTGCGTCGACCGGACTTCGGCTACGTCACGGTTGCGGTGGCTCTTGAACTCGCCAAGGAGTTCGGTGTCGCGGTGGTCGAGTCGGTCCGGGACCACCACCTCGACGTGCACGTGCAAATCACCGCGCGTACCAGAACGCAGGTGCGGCATACCGTGACCGCGCCGTGTCGTCACCGAACCGGGCTGAGTCCCCGCGGGGATGGTGATCTCGGTCAGGCCGTCCAGGATCGCGTCCACGGTCACCGTGGTGCCCAAGGCCGCGTCGACCATCGGCACCGAGATCGTGCAGTGCAGATCGTCGCCGTCGCGCACGAAGATGTCGTGGGGCTGCTCGTGGACCTCCACGTACAGGTCGCCCGCCGGTCCTCCCCCGGGTCCGACCTCACCTTGAGCGGCAAGCCGCACCCGCATCCCGTCGCCGACGCCGGCGGGGATCTTCACGGTGATGTCCCGACGGGCTCGCACCCGTCCGTCGCCGCCGCACTGGTAGCACGGGTCCAGAATGACCTCGCCGACGCCGCGGCAGGTCGGGCAGGGTCGCGATGTCATCACTTGGCCGAGCAGGGAGCGCTGCACCGTCTGCACCTCTCCGCGACCACCACAGGTGTCGCAGGCCACCGGCGCCGAATTGGCGTTGGTGCCGCGGCCCTGGCACCGATCGCACAGCACCGCGGTGTCAACGGTGACATGTTTGCTGACGCCGGTCGCGCATTCGGTCAGGTCCATCCGCATCCGCAGCAACGAGTCCGAACCCGGACGAACCCGTCCGATCGGTCCGCGCGAAGTTGAGCCTCCACCGAAGAACGCCTCGAACACGTCACCCAAGCCACCGAAGCCGCCGAAGCCGTTGGCGGCCGACGCCGCGTTCGCCAGCGGGTCGCCGCCCATGTCGACGATGCGTCGCTTCTCCGGGTCGGAAAGCACCTCGTAGGCGACGCTGATCTCCTTGAACTTCGCCTGGGCGACCTCGTCGGGGTTGATGTCGGGATGCAGCTCACGCGCCAACTTGCGATAGGCGCGTTTGATCTCCGCATCGCTCGCGTTCTGGCTCACGCCGAGCAGACCGTAATAGTCGCGTGCCACGCCTGACCTTTCTTAGGCTCTTAGGCCACTTGAGACCGCAATATCACGGCCATTCATAAATTCTGCAACGAGTGCGCGTTCATCGGGCACCCAGCACTTCACCGATATACAAAGCAACCGCAGCGACACTAGCGATAGGTCCCGGATAGTCCATCCGGGTGGGCCCCAGCACACCCATCCCGCCATAGACGGTGTCGGTGGTGCCATAGGTGGTGGACACCACCGATGTGCCCATCATCTGCTCGGCCTCGGTTTCGTGCCCGATACGCACGGTCACTTTGCCGGCTTGCTGCTGCGCGGCCAACAGCCGCAACACCACGACCTGCTCCTCGAGGGCTTCCAGGATCGACCGCAGCGAGCCGCCGAAGTCGGCGGTGTTGCGGGTCAGGTTGGCGGTGCCGCCCAGCAGCAGCCGTTCCTCGCTGTGCTCGACAAGGGATTCCAGCAGCACCGTCGCCGAGCGCCCGACAGCGTCGCTGAGGCTCTTCGAGTGCCCGCCTCGGCCGTCGAGCTGCGCGGCAAGCTCCGCGACCGCGATCGATGCCGCCGAAAGCTTTTTGCCGTCCAGCGCTTGGCCCAGCATCTCCCGCAGCTGGGACAGCTGGTGGTCGTCGATGACATCACCGAGTTCGACGATGCGTTGGTCGACCCGGCCGGAGTCGGTGATGACGACCATCAGCAACCGGGCCGGGGTCAGCGCGATCACTTCCAGGTGCCGCACGGTCGACGTCGACAACGTCGGGTACTGCACGATCGCCACCTGGCGGGTCAGCTGCGCCAACAGCCGCACCGCGCGTCGCAGCACGTCATCGAGGTCGACACCGGACTCCAGAAAGCCTTGGATGGCACGTCGCTCAGCCGTCGATAGCGGTTTGACGTCGTCGAGCCGGTCGACGAATTCGCGGTAGCCCTTTTCCGTCGGCACCCGTCCGGAGCTGGTGTGCGGCTGGGCGATGTATCCCTCGGCCTCCAGCACGGCCATATCGTTGCGGACGGTGGCGGATGAGACGCCGAGGTTATGCCGCTCCACCAGCGACTTCGAGCCGATCGGCTCCTTGGTGGAGACGAAGTCGGCGACGATCGCGCGCAGCACCTCAAAGCGACGCTCGTCGGCACTAGCCATCCGTATCCGCCTTTCCAACCTGGTCCATTTTACGGTGATCACCAGCCGCAATTGCTTACCGCACCCACAGCCAACCAGTCGTTGGGCCGCTAGAGCTAATGGCGCGCCTCCTCAGCGGGCCGTTCCGGCCCGCATCGTCACCGCGCTAGCCTTTCCCGCATGGCCACGTCCAGCCCCAGCGACGCGCCGGAGACGATCAGCGGATGATCTTTAAGGGCGTGCGAGAGGGCAAGCCGTACCCCGAGCATGGCCTGTCCTACCGGGACTGGTCGCAAATTCCGCCGAGGCAAATCCGACTCGACGAGATGGTCACCACCACGACAGTGCTGGCGCTGGATCGCCTGCTGTCGGAGGACTCCACGTTCTACGGCGACTTGTTCCCGCACGCGGTGAAGTGGAAGGGCATCGTCTATCTCGAGGACGGCTTGCACCGTGCGGTGCGAGCGGCACTGCGAAATCGCACCGTGCTGCATGCACGGCTACTCGATTTGGATGCGGTCACTCCCCAGGGTTAGCGGCGATCGCAAGCGCGGCGGAGCCGGGTGCAGCGGGTCGCCGCGGGAGAACCGAGCTCGGTCACGTTCGTGCGCCGGCAGGTGTCGAGGTAGGTAAGACCGCCCGCAGAGGACTTTTAGGAGGGCCCCATGCCACGAATC
>NZ_JBAPPI010000849.1:0-3114 GCF_049280035.1 Mycobacterium sp.
GCATCGAAGCCGTACTGGAGTGCCGCGAAGCGCTGGCGGTCAACGTCAAGCCCAAGTTCGCCGTCGACGCGTTGGTCGCCACGATCGGCCAGGCGCTGCGCGACTGAACTTGGGCGCGCAAGTCGCCCTGCCGTAGACTCGTGCCGCCCCGCAGGGCACGCCACCTTAGCTCAGTCGGTAGAGCGGCTCACTCGTAATGAGCAGGTCAGGAGTTCGATTCTCCTAGGTGGCTCGATCTACTTGGGCACCGCATAGCCCACCGGCCCGGCGGCGATGCAGACCGCCAGCGCGGCCGTGTCGGCTCGCACTGTGATGGCATTGCCCGCGCCGGGCAGCCGGACATAGACCCGGTTGAGCCCGGGATGCACCGGCACCTTCGTGTCGGGCCCATCGGACAGCGACAACGTCATCGAGCCGTCGCTGTTGGCCAGGTAGTTGATCTCGGCAGTCCAATCCGTCGGCAGCAGTGGGCCGTCCAGACCAAGGCGGACCGGTCGGTCCGGTTGCACGAAGTAGCCGCACTGCGGCATCGGTCCCGGCAGCATCGCGCGGACCCAGGTCACTTGCGCGTCGGCCAGTCGGCCCGAGCTGTCCAGTACTCGCAATTGCGTTGTCGCCGAGGCGAATTCCGGACGGTCCCGCAGCAGGGCGAAGATGTGGCTGGCCAGGTTCTCCGGCCAGGCCACTCGACCCAACACCAGCGGATCGACCTCTTGATCCAGCATCGGCGCATTCGACGCCGCGTGCGCGGCGGCTAAACCGCGACGGGCATGCTGCAGATAAGGCTGAACGGGGTTGTCCCGCCAAGAGGTCAGAAACGTCGCTGTCGAATAGCCGCTGCTCGCAACGAACGTCGCCGCCACCGCCGTCGTCACCACAGCGCGGCCCAGAGACGCGTCCAGCCAGCGCGACGAAGGGCGGTTGGGCGCACAGAACCCGACCGCGGCCAACAGCGCGAACACCACCACGAGATCGGGGAAATAACGCAACGTTTGGGCCAATTCGAGAGCGGTGAACCGTGATGAGCGCATCAGATAGATCGGTACCTGGCAGGCAACCACGTAGCCGGCCGCGGTCAGCCACACCGGCACAAGGCGGCGCTTGCGCGCCAGCGAGACTCCCAGTGCCGCGGTCAGCACCAGCCAGCCCAGCACTTGGACCGCCAGCGGCGGGGTAGCCCACGGCGAGGCGGGTGCCCAGCGGGCCCAGGCCCACGGCCCCCCGGCCAAACCGGGAACGATCCCGTGAGTGACAGAGCGGCGCAACAGATCCCACGTCATCGACAGGTCGGAACTCCACCGCTGCTGGTTGACCACGACCACATAGACCGCGATCCAAGCGCCGGTCAGCGCCAGCGACACCGCCCAGAGCCGGAGCCCGGCCCGCCACACCGTCAGCAACGCCGCGCGGTCACCTTGTACGTGGCACAGCAGTGCGGCGATTGCGAATGCGACAAAGGGAATCACCGCGGCCTTCTCGAAGAACAACAGCCCACCGAGGTAAACGAGCACGCCGGACACCGCGTAGCGCTGGTTGCGGGTTCGGACCAGCATGATCGCATCGGCGCAGACCCAAGCCAGCGCGGCCAGCATCGGCAACGAGTTCAGCGCCGCTGCCCACCACGCGAAGCCCGGAACGCCCAGCGGGGTGAACAGCGCAAAGGTCAGCGGGATAAGCAGCACCGGTCGCCAGCCCAGGATCACGTGCAGCGCCCGCAGCAGCGCCAGCGAAGCCAGCAATTGCAGCACCAGCAGGCTGATGGCCGGTCCGATCCAGTTCAACGGCGCCAGCCGGGTAATCGCGCCGGCAACCAGGAAACCGGCCGGCATGACGTGGCCGTCGTGGTCGTCGAACAGGTATCCCGGCGACAGCAGGTCATGCGTGCCGGCCCGGCCCACCAGGATCAGGTCATCCCAATAGAAGTAGCCCCGAAATGCCAGCACCGCGCGGATCACTAGCTGCACCGCGATCAGCGCGGCAGCGGCCAGCGCGATGTTCGGGGTCCGGGCAGCCCATCGGTATGGTGGGCCGGTGCGCGCACTGGTCACCGGGGCAGCCGGTTTCATCGGGTCGACGCTAGTCGACCGGTTGCTAAGCGACGGGCACAGCGTCGTGGGCCTGGATAACTTCGCGTCCGGGCGGGCCACGAACATCGAGCACTTGGCCGACAATCCCGAGTTCGTCTTCGTCGAAGCCGACATCGTGGCCGCCGATCTGCAGGCGATCCTCGACGAGCATCGCCCCGAGGTGGTGTTTCACCTGGCCGCGCAGATCGACGTGCGGCACTCGGTGGCCGATCCGCAATTCGACGCGTCGGTCAATGTGATCGGCACGGTGCGGCTGGCTGACGCGGCCCGGGCAGCCGGTGTGCGCAAAGTCGTGCACACCTCGTCGGGTGGCTCGATCTACGGGGTCCCGCCGTCGTATCCGACCAGCGAGGACGTGCCTACCGACCCGGCGTCGCCGTATGCGGCGGGCAAGGTTGCCGGCGAGATCTACCTCAACACCTTCCGCCATCTGTACGGCCTGGAGTGCTCGCACATCGCGCCGGCCAACGTCTACGGCCCGCGACAGGATCCGCACGGCGAGGCCGGTGTGGTCGCGATCTTCGCCCGCGCGCTGCTGTCCGGTAAGCCCACCAAGGTTTTCGGCGACGGCTCCAACACCCGCGACTACGTGTTCGTCGACGACGTGGTGGACGCATTCGTCAAAGCGTCTGAGCCAGTCGGCGGCGGGCAGCGGTTCAACGCCGGCACCGGTGTGGAAACCTCGGACCGCCAACTGCATTCAGCGGTGGCCGCTGCCGCCGGTGCGCCCGACGACCCGGAATTTCATCCGCCACGGCTGGGTGACTTGAAACGGTCCTGCCTCGACATCGGTTTGGCCGAAAAGGTTTTGGGCTGGCGCCCGCAGGTGGCACTCGACGAAGGAGTGCGCCGCACGGTGGAGTACTTCCGGCACACGCACGCCGGCTAGCGGGGTTCCGGCGCTTGCGCGCCTTCCAGCGCGACCGCGCGGGCCAGTCGCGCGTACCGCAGCTCCAAGTCTTTGAATCGCAGATAGGTGCTCAACGTGGTGAAGCTGAATGCGATGATCAGCGCGTAGAGCATCAGG
>NZ_JBAPPI010000850.1:0-1658 GCF_049280035.1 Mycobacterium sp.
AAGGGTCGGCGCCGGGCGCGGTGGCCACCGACTTCATGATCTGCAACGCGGTGACGGTGGCGGCTCGGTGCGCGGGCGTGTCGGTGAGGGTGACCGTGCTGCCGTCGTCGGAAAGCACTTGGCCACCGGCACTTTCCAGCAACGTGTTGAACCAGACCACCACTCCCTCGTTCTGGTTGGCCTGCACCCCGATCCAGCTGGGTCCGCCCGCGGCGTGCAACCGGGCAGCCTCGTCGAGCACCGCGCTCCACGTTTCCGGCGGCTTGTTCATCAAATCCGGTCGGTACCAGAGCAATTGGGTGTTGGTGCTGACGGGTGCGGCGTACAACCGGTGCCGCCAGGTCGCGGTGCTCAACGGCCCGGGCAGGGTGTCGGTGGTGGCGTCGGCCTCCGCCCGACCGGCCGGGTCGTCCGACAGCGGCAGCACCCAGCCCGCTTCGGCGAACTCGGCCGTCCAGATCACGTCCATCGCGATCACGTCGACGGTGTGGTCGTTGGCGCTCAGCCGGCGGGCCAACTGCACTCGCTGGTCATCGGTGGCCCGCGGCAGGGCGACATGCCGCACGGTGAAGCGCCCGCCGAACCGGTCGGTGCAGCGCTGGGCCACCGCGGTGAACGCCGCGGCGTCGCCGGCCGGGGTGAAAAAGCTGATCACCCGCCCGCCGTCGCGGGCTCCGCAGGAAGATATCGCCGATCCTGCCGTCAGCAACGCCAGCGCGATCGCGCCGATCCGGCGCGCGCGTCCGCGACGAGTCGCCACGAATCAGATAGCCAGGCGCGCAAGCAGATCCCGAGCGTGCTCAGCGTTCTGCGGGTCGCAGAGAACGTCGTATCGGCCGGCCACCAATTGCAGCGTGGAACTGAAGTCGCGGGTACCGCGCGCCATCGAGTACGGAATCGCCGAGGTGATCAGGCCGAAGAACACTCCGGCGACCAAACCGGTGGTCAACGCCTCCAGCGGGTGGGGGCTGGAGAACAACAAGGTCAGCACCAAGCCGATGAAGAGGCCCAGCCAGGCGCCGCTGATCACGCCGCCGCCCAACACTTTCGGCCAGGTCAGCCTCCCGGTGACCCGCTCGACCTGCATCAGGTCCACCCCGACGATCGTCACCTGCTGCACCGGGAACTGTTGATCCGACAGGTAGTCCACCGCACGCTGCGCTTCGGCATACGTGGGGTACGAACCGACCGGCCAACCTTTCGGCGGTGTGGGCAATCCGGGGGCACGCCGGCTCCCGGCGCGGGCGCCGGGTGCGGCACCGGGAACCTGTCCAGGCTGAAAAGGGCTGCTCATGGATTTCATTCTGCTCTGTTATCGCCGCGCCGAGGTGAACAACCAGCGGCTTGCCCACCACCTGCGCAAACGGTGGCCCAACTGGGCGTCGCGCTAGGTTGTCACCATGACAGCTCAGGGCGGCGGTGGCCGCGGGGAGGAATACCGCGCTCGCGCCGACCCGCCCCGGCCCTGGGAGCAGTACCCACATCCACCGGTAAACCCGCAGGAACCGGTGAACTACCCCGAGTACCCCTACCCGCATCCGCCGCCATATCCTCCGCAACCGCCATACCCTGCGCAGGCGCCACCGGGGCCTGGATACGGCTATCCGCCACCCGCGCCCGGCGGGCCGATCGGGTACGGCGGACCGCCGCCCTATTTC
>NZ_JBAPPI010000851.1:0-2153 GCF_049280035.1 Mycobacterium sp.
AGCTGTGTCGAAGGTGCGGAATCCCCACAGATATTCCATAAACGGCCCGAAGAGTTGGGGGACAGACAGGTTCGGGATGAACGCTGAGTAGGAAAACATGCTGGAAACGGCCTCGCCCAGCGTAATCGCAAATTTTGCGGCACCCGGCAACGCTTTCGAGATGTTGTCGCGGTTCTTCTCCAACATCGCGGTCACTGAATTCAGCTTCTCCAGCGTCGGCGCCAACTTGCTCTCGTTGTCATGTACCAATCCCGACAACTGCTGGGCCACCATCGACGTGCTGGCCAGCAACTCGACGATTTCCTGCCGGCGGGCGACCAGGACTTGGAGCAGGTCGTCGGAGTTGAGGATCAGCTTGTTCACTTGCTGGCTGCGTTCGGACAGGATCCCCGTGACATCGCCGGCACTTTTGAGCAGCTGGCCCAGTGATTGATTGCGGCCGTTGAGAGTTCGCGACAGCCGGGTCAGCCCGTCAAAGGCCGGACCCAGTTGCGGCGCGATCTGGTTGAGCGTCGCGGACAAGGTGTCCAGCGACTGGTTCAACGATTGGGTGCTGGTCCCGGCGGTGTTGGTGGTGAGGTCGCTGACGGCGTCGTTCAGCGAGTACGGCGACGACGTACGCGACACCGGGATCACGTCCATCGGATGCATCATGCCGCTGCCGGCCGACTCCAAGGTCAGCATTCGCGCGCCGAGCAGCGTACCGGTCCTGACGTGCGCAGTGGTGTCTGACCCGAGGGGGATGTTTCCCTTCAGCGTGAACGTCACAAGTGCATCGCCATGGCGAAGAGCGACATTCGACACCGAACCGACCTTAATGCCGGACACCGTCACGTCGTTGCCCGGCGCAAGGCCGCCGGCTTCGGAAAACACCGCCTGGTATCTAACGGCCGTCGCCAACGACACCAGCCGGTCGGGCGACAAGCCAACCACGATGACAAGCGCGATCAAGACAGCGCCGATGAATCCGGCCTTGATCAACGCAGCTCCGCGGTACTTAAGCATTGGGCTCCTTGCACCTTCCCGCTTCAGACTTGAACAGTGGGGCCACTACGGTCCTGCCCTGCAAATCCGTACCCCGGAGCGTTAGCGAGCAGAAGTAGTACGCGATGGTGGAACCCATGACGCCCAGTCGTATCAGCTTGCGGAAGTTCTTCGGCATCAGCTGGACTGCGGCGTCGATTCGGTCCTTGTCCTGATCGAGCAGTGGCGCCACCCGACTCAGCTGCTCCACCGTGCCGGCCAGCGGGCGCCGGGTGTTAGTCAGCAGATCCGCGAGTGACGTGGTTCCATTGCTCAACGAGTCGATCGCCGCACCAATGGTTTCGCGGTCCCCCGACAATCCGCTGACCAGTCGCTCGAGACGATCTATCGCGTTAGAGAATTTGCCGCCGTCCTTTGAAAGCGTCCCAACTACCGTGTTGAGGTTGTCGATGAGCTGCTGGACCGTTTGGTCGTTGTCGGCCAAGGCATTGGAGAACGACGTCGTTTTTGCAAACAGCGACTGCAAGTTTCCGCCTTCGCCCTGAAAGACCTGGATGAGCGATGCGGTCAGCGCATTCACGTCTTGCGGATTGAACCCCTGGATAACGGGTTTCAGCCCACCGAGCAGCAAATCGAGATCGAGCGCCGGCGCGGTGCGGTCGACCGGAATCTGCCCTCCGGCCGACAGCCGCTTGGTCGACCCCGCGCCGTCGCCGAGGTCCAGATAACGATCACCGACCAGGTTGAGGTAGCGAACCGCAGCTCTGGTGCCCTCGGTGAGCACGATGTTGCGGTCAGCGTCGAACTTCACCACAACCTTCTTGTCGGGACGCAGCGAAACGCCGTTGACGGTGCCCACCCGGATGCCGGCGACCCGCACCGAATCTCCGGCCTTCAGACGTGAGGCATCGTTGAAGATCGCCGAATAACCGGTGACCGCGCCGGTGCGGTACTGGCCGAAGATGAAGAACAGGAAAGCGGTCAGCACCACCATCACGACCCCGAAGACCGCGAACTTGATCACCGTCGCACGCAACGAGCCCCTCATCCCTGTTGTCCGACCTGAGCGGGGTTGCGCGGCGGCCCGGCAATCGGCCCATAGAGCAACTGCTTGAGCCCGTCGAAATTCAGCAGCATCTGTGGGTTCCCGTACTTCCACGGGTTGGCAC
>NZ_JBAPPI010000852.1:0-19801 GCF_049280035.1 Mycobacterium sp.
GTGAAAACTCCACAGGCCTTTACGCAGCACGTAGTCGTGCTCGCGCTGCCATTTGCGGGTCAGGAAAGCCACGATCGCGTCGCGGCCGACGACGTGTTCGTCGCGGTTACGCCACTCTGAGTCGACGGTGTAGCCCTGGCTGACCCGCTCGGGGTCGCAGGTGTTCCATAGGTCCTCGGCGTACTGCACTTTCTGGATCGCTGTTTCAAGGGTGAAGGGCGGAAGCGGCGGACGGATCTCGGTCATGGAGCTATGGTCCTCCGCCGGCTCCTCCCCCATCACGGGCTTCACCGCAGTGTCCTATCGTGACGGGCATGGACTTCGCGATGTCGGCCAAAGCCCGCGATTACCACAAACGGCTGTCCGAGTTCATCGCCGAGCACGTCTTTGCGGCCGAGGCCGAATATGACCGTTATCGGCACGAGGCCGGTCCGCACGATCACACCGTTCCGCCGATCATCGAGGAGCTGAAGACCAAGGCCAAAGCGGCCGGCCTGTGGAACCTTTTCCTGCCGGCCGAATCGGGCTTGACCAACCTGGACTACGCCCCGCTGGCCGAGCTGACCGGGTGGAGTCTGGAAATCGCGCCCGAGGCGATCAACTGTGCGGCACCGGACACCGGCAACATGGAGACCCTGCACCTGTTCGCCACCGAGCAGCAGCGCAAGCAGTGGCTCGAGCCGTTGCTGAACGGCGAGATCCGCAGCGGGTTTTCGATGACCGAGCCCGCCGTCGCCAGCAGCGACGCCCGCAACATCGAAACCTCGATCGCGCGCGACGGCGGCGACTACGTGATCAACGGCCGCAAATGGTGGACGTCGGGTGCGGCGGATCCGCGTTGCAAGATCCTGATCGTGATGGGCCGCACCAATCCTGAGGCGGCAAGCCACCAGCAGCAGTCAATGGTTCTGGTGCCGATCGATACGCCGGGCGTGACGGTGATCCGCTCGACATCGGTCTTCGGTTACCAGGACCAGCCCGGGCACTGCGAGATCAGCTACGACAACGTTCGGGTACCGGTCACCAACCTGCTCGGCGAGGAAGGCGGCGGCTTCGCGATCGCCCAAGCACGATTGGGACCGGGCCGTATCCACCACTGCATGCGCGCACTGGGCGGAGCCGAACGGGCGCTGGCCCTGATGGTGGACCGCGCACGCAACCGGATTGCATTCGGCCGTCCGCTCGCCGATCAAGGTCTGGTGCAGCAAGCAATTGCTAAGTCCCGCAACGAGATAGATCAAGCCAGGCTCCTTTGCGAGAAGGCTGCCTGGACCATCGACCAGCACGGCAACAGGGCCGCCCATCTCCTGGTGTCGCAGATCAAAGCGGTAGCACCACAGGTGGCTTGCGACGTCATCGACCGCGCGATCCAGGTGCACGGCGCGGCCGGCGTCAGTGAGGATACGGCGCTGGCCCGGCTGTACGCCTGGCACCGCGCGATGCGCATCTTCGACGGGCCGGACGAGGTGCATATGCGATCCATCGCGCGCGCCGAGATCGGCCGGGAGCAAAGCGCTTTCGCTGCGGCGGTCACCTAAGATGGCCGCTGGTGTGCGGGATCTGCAGGGGGCCTGGAACTTTCGCGATGTTGCGGATAGCACCGGCGTCCTGCGACCGGGACGGCTGTTTCGTTCCGGCGAGCTCAGCGATCTCGGCGACGGCGGCCGCGACGAGCTCAACCGTTTAGGCATCACCGATGTCGCCGATCTGCGCTCACGCCGTGAGGTAGAACGGCACGGGCCTGGCCTGGTGCCCGACGGTGTGCAGATTCATCTACTGCCCATCCCGGACCTCGGGCCCGAGGAGTTCAACCCGGACGGCGACGCGCCCCACGAGCATGCGTTTCGACGGCTGCTGGAAGATAAGGCCGACGACGAACCGGTCAGCGTTGCGGCCACCCGCTACATGACCGACGAGTACAGCCGGTTTCCCACGTACAACGGCGCGCAGCAGGCACTGCATCGCGTGGTCAGCTTGCTGGCCGACGGACGGTCAGTGCTCACCCACTGTTTCGCCGGCAAGGACCGCACCGGCTTCATGGTCGCGCTGGTGTTAGAGGCCGCGGGCGTCCAACGCGACGCGATCATGGCAGACTTCCTGGGCAGCAACCGGGCGGTTCCCCAACTGCGGGACCGGATCTTGGAAGCGGTCCGGGAGCGGTCGGACGTCGAAGTGACGCCGGAGTTGATGGCGTTCACCGAGGCACGGCTGTCTGACGAAGTCCTCGGTGTGCGCGAGGAATACCTGGATACAGCGCGGCGCACCATCGATGAAACCTTCGGCTCGCTCGACGGGTACCTGCGCAGCGCGGACATCACCGAGGCCGACGTGACCCGGCTGCGTGAATCGCTGCTGGGCTGAATTCAACGCTGCTCAAGCGTCTCGGTGCACGGTGCGCCGGCTTCGGCCGCCCGCATTCTGATCGCCGCAACAACCCTTACGCGCCGAGACCAAGCGCCTGAATTTTCGTCAAGGAAAACCTGTGGGTTTCTTAGACATTGGGCCGAAACAGGAGTAGAACATACGTTGAATACCGCGCCGCTGGGGCAGCACGTGCCCTGACGACTCCGCCTAGCTCCGGGAGGTCGCACATGTCAGGCCGCAAGCTTCGTTGGGTGGGACTAGGACTTGTGGCTACGGCCGGTGCCGGTGTCTTAGGGCTGAGCGCGATGGTGAACTCCGCGTCCGCCCATGCCGACGACATCGGGTTGGTCATGGGCGGCAGCGGCTTACCCATTCCCGGCCCGGACTATGTGAGGGCCGCGGACGGCCTGTACCTCAACAACCCGGGCACGGGCCTCTACCCCGACCTCACCTTCTACCAAGCCACCACGGCCAACCCCTTTGGCAACGGCCTCTTCACCCCCGAGGGGTTGTATCCGCTGACGGGCGTGCACACGCTGTTCCTCAACTACCCCGAGGATGCCGGCGGCCTCCCGTCCGGGAGCACATCGGTAGGCCAGGGCGCCGCCATCCTGGAAAGCACGATCGCCGCCGACCAGGCAGCCGGCGACGCAACAACGGTGTTCGGCTACTCACAGAGTTCAACGCTCTCCGGCATCGCGATGCGGCTACTCGACCCGTCCGGCACGCCGGAGCCAAACTCCGGGCTGCAATTCCTGCTGATCGCTGACCCCAGCAATCCCAACGGCGGACTGCTCGAGCGCTTCAACGGCTTCGAGACGACGACGGGTCATATCGTCCCCGACCAGTTGAACCTCCCGAGTATGGGCATAGCGTTCGATGGCGCCACCCCGTCCGATGACTACGTGACCAACATCTATTCGTTGGAATACGACGGCTTCGCCGACTTCCCGCGCTACCCGATCAATTTCCTGTCCGACCTCAACGCGTTCCTAGGTATCGCCGAAATCCACGGCACCTATCTCAACGGGGGCGTCGCCGGGAGCGGTCCCACGGCCGAGCAGATCGCGAATGCGATCCTGCTGCCGGGCTCAATGGACGCCGGCACCGCGGACAGCCTGACCAACTACTACATGATCGACGGCACTGCGCCGCTGGTGTCGCTGCTGCCGACACAGCTCCAAGAATTGCTGGGGCCCGACCTGACATATCTGATCAACCTGGGCTACGGCGACGGCAGTCTCGGTTACTCGGTGACCGCTGATTCACCGGCGAACGTGGCCACCCCGTTCGGGCTGTTCCCCGACGTCAGCCTGTCGACAGTGCTCAGCACCCTGGCCACCGACACTCAGCAAGGTTTCCAGAACTTGATGAGCGGCACAGACCCCTTCTCGGCGGCGCTGGCTCCGGCGACCTCGTCGGCGACCAGCTTCACGGATCTGTTGTCGGCGTTGTCGGCCGACGCCGCGAATCCGGCAGCGTCATTCACCGACCTGATCAACGCGATCTCGAGTGCGGCCTCGACGGCTTATTCGACTCTGCTGCCGCTGGCTGACATCGCGAACGCCCTGCTGACCAGCGCTCCCTCGTACGAGCTCGGGTTGTTTACCACCAACCTGGCCAGCGGTGATCTCCTCGACGCGCTCGGTTTGCCGATCGCGGCGGACACAGCGCTTAACACCCTGGCAGCCGGATTCGCATACCAGGTCATCACGGATGCGGCCTCACAGATAACCGCCGACTTCTCGGGTCTGTTCTAGAAACGCGCCGGCCTCATCCGTAACTCGTCGGCTAGGGCTCCAGCACGAGCTTGCCGAACACGCCTCCGTCGGCCAGGGCCTGCAGCGCGGCACGTCCGTCCGAAAGCGGATAGCGCTGCGGCGGTGGCGGTTTCAAACCCAACGACACCAACTGGCCCAGACCCCAGGCGAACAGCGCCGCCGATCCGGGCACCTGATGCAAATACTCACCCCAGGCGACGCCCAGCACTCCGACATTGCGCAGCAACAGCCGGTTGACCTTGACCGTCGGGATCGCACCGGCGGCGAACCCGATGACCAACAGGTTGCCGTCGATGGCCAACACCCGGATGGCATCGTCGAACGCCGGCCCGCCAACAGGATCGACGACGATGTCAACACCTCGGCCGCCGGTATGGTCGCGCACCGCCTGAGCCCAGCCGTCGGTCAATGGCAGCACCACGTCGGCGCCCAGCGACTCGACGAATTCCAT
The DNA here is from genome assembly GCF_049280035.1 of Mycobacterium sp. Taxonomy (GTDB): domain Bacteria; phylum Actinomycetota; class Actinomycetes; order Mycobacteriales; family Mycobacteriaceae; genus Mycobacterium. The sequence continues at coordinate 4,597 of NZ_JBAPPI010000852.1, forward strand.
TGCGCCCGCACGATGCACCACCGCGATGATCTTGCCCGCGCCCATCGCCCTGGCCACCTGGATCGCCGCGGTGCCCACCCCACCGGCTGACCCCAGCACCAGCACACTGTCTCCCGCGCGCATCGCCGCACGACGAGCCAGCGCGAAGTACATGGTGTTGTAGTTCACCAACAGCGACACCGCTTCGGCGTCGTCGAGTTCCGCCGGACTGCGGGTGACGTTGGCCAACGGCGCAATCACCTTTTCGGCGTAGCCGCCGAGCACGCCGAACGCCGAGACCCGGTCCCCCACTTTGAATTCCGACTCTTCCGGCGCCCAGTGCACCACGCCGGCGGCCTCCATGCCGGGAATGAACGGCGGCGGCAGCTTGAGCTGGTATTCACCCTTGCTCAGCAGCAGGTCCGGAAAGCAGACCCCGGCGGCACGGACGTCGACGATGATCGTGTCGTCGTTGCCAGTGAGATCGTCGACATCCGTGTACACCAATCCGGACGGCCCTGAAAGCTCCTGTACTACACAGGCTTTCATGACTTCGCGATTACCGGATCGAGAAGTTGGCCTGCTTCGCGGCCGACAAGTTTTCGATCTCGGCCCAGTGCGCGGCGATCTCGTCGACCGACGGCGCTGTCTTGAAGGTGACACCCTCGTTCTGGAACAGCGCGGTGCGCTGCACCTTGCCGCCGCCGACGATGAAGATCGAATCGGTGTCAGGCACCTCTTCGGTGCACAGGTAGGCCACCACCGGCGCCACGAAATCCGGTGTCAGGTTCTTGAGTACCTCAGGCGGCAGGATGTCTTCGGTCATCCGGGTCGCGGCGATCGGTGCGACCGCGTTGGTCTTGATGTTGTACTTGGCGCCCTCCTGGGCCAGCGTGTTGATCAAGCCGACCAGGCCCAGTTTGGCTGCGCCGTAGTTGGCCTGACCGAAGTTGCCGAACAGGCCGCTGGTGGAGGTGGCGACAACCACCCGCCCGAAGCTCTGCTCGCGGAAGTGCGGCCAGGCGGCGCGGATCACGTTGTAACCGCCGTAGAGATGCACCTTGAGCACGGCATCCCAGTTCTCGAACGACATCTTGTGGAAGGTGCCGTCGCGCAGGATGCCGGCGTTGCTCACCACACCGTCGACTTTGCCGAACTCGTCGAGAGCGGTCTTGATGATGTTCTCCGCGCCTTCGGGCTCGGCGACGCTGTCGTAGTTGGCGGCAGCGCGGCCGCCGGCGGCCTTGATCTCGTCGACGACCTGGTCGGCCATGTTGTGTCCGGCGCCGGTTCCGTCGCGGGAGCCGCCGAGGTCGTTGACAATGACGCTGGCGCCCTCCTTGGCGAGAGTCAGGGCGTATTCGCGGCCCAGGCCGCCGCCCGCTCCGGTGACGACAACGACGCGATCCTGCACTCCAGGCATGGGCTTCCTCTCTTTCTCGGGCTTCATCGCCCGACTCTTGTCAAAGGCCGGTTCGGGTTGGTTTTGGCGACGCTAGAACAGCCGACGCGCCAACTTCCACGCCCTATCTGTATACGGCGGGTAGACGAAGCTGGATAAGTCGGGTCGGGTCGGCTTGGTCAACACCGACTTGCGGTGGCTGAACTCGTCGAAGCCCCAGCGACCGTGGTAGGCGCCCATGCCCGAAGCGCCGACGCCGCCGAACGGCAGCTTGGCCGTCGACACCTGGAAGGCCAGGTGGTTGACCAGCATGCCGCCCGCCGGCACCTCTTTGATCACCCGTTCACGCACCGCGCGCGTCTTGGTGAACAGGTATGCCGACAGCGGCTTGGGCCGCGAGTTAACGAAACGTATTGCCTCATCGAGGGATTGGACGGAGATCACCGGCAGGATGGGGCCGAAGATCTCGTTGCTCATCAGCGGCTCGTCGGGATCGGGGTCGAGGACGACGGTCGGTTCCAGGCGCAGGCCCGATGCGTCGGAGTTGCCCCCCAACGCGATCTTGCCCTTCGTCCTGGCCAGGTACCCGGTGAGTCGATCGAACTGGCGCTGGTTAACGATGCGCAGCCCGCTCTTCTCCTTAGACCGAAACGTCGTGATAGCCTCTTCAATCTTTTGGACGAGTTCGTCACGGATCTTCACGTCGGCCAGCACGTAGTCGGGCGCCACACACGTCTGACCGGCGTTGAGCAGTTTGATCCAGGCGATCCGCTTGGCCGCCACGTCGACGTCGGCGTCCGCCGCCACGATGACGGGGCTTTTACCGCCGAGCTCGAGGGTGACCGGCGTCAGGTGCGGTGCCGCGCCCTCGTAAACCTTGCGGCCGATCTCGGTGCCGCCGGTGAAGAACACCCGGTCGAAGCCCTGCGCGATCAGCTCTTGGCTCACCGCGCCGTCGCCTTCGACGACTGCGACCGCATCGCTGTCCAGGTAGCGCGGCACCAGCTCGGCCATCAACGCCGCCGATGCCGGAGCGATCTCAGATGGCTTGAGCAACACCGTGTTTCCAGCCGCGATCGCTCCCACTGCCGGGCCCAGCGTCAGATAGAACGGGTAGTTCCACGCGCCGATGATCAACACCGTGCCATAGGGCTCGTACTCCACCCAGCCACGACCCGGCAGCTGCGCGAGCTCGAGCAGGCGGTACTTGCGGCGCATCCATTTCTTGACATGTTTGGCGGCATACCGGGCCTCGCCGGCGGTGGTCGCGGCGTCGGCCAGCCACGCCTCGAACGGTATGCGATCCAGGTCCTTTTCCAGCGCGGACGCAATGGCCGGCTCTTTATCAACCATCATCTTTTCCAGCGCGTGGAGCTGGGCTCGTCGCCACTCGACGCTGCGGGTTTTGCCGGTGGCAAACGTCTGCCGTAGCCCAGCGACAATTTTCGGGATGTCGGATCCAGGCGTGGCAGCAGCGGCGGTGGCATCCGCGGTTTTTGCGGTGGTTTCAGTAGTCTTGATGGTCACTGGGCATCCCTTCCTCGACCGGGGAACCCAATCCTAATCAGCCACCCGGTTGGGCAACAGGCTGCGTGCCGACGGCTATGGCTTTTCGGCAGAGATGAAGAAAGCCCGGAATGTCGCCGCAACGGTGGGTTCCTCCGGCAGCGGACGACCGACTTTGGTTAGGTAGTCGCGGCCGGTCAAGGATTCGACGTGCCAGGAGTGCGCGTCGAACCAGTCTGCCGGATCGCAGCGCTCGTCCTCGGTGTACCACAGGTCGCCAGGGTCGAAGACGTTCTCGTCGCCGAGCCGCTGGCGCAGTTCGTCGGTCTTGGCGCGGCGCTTCTCGTATGCCTCCCGGGCGGCCTCGTCAAAGGTGAAATCCTCGATGCAAACTCGGCTACCCGGGGCGCTCAGCGCGTCGATGTCGGTGAACATCCGGTTCTCGGCCTCCCCCGGCAGGAACATCAGCAGGCCTTCGGCCAGCCACGCGGTGCGCTGCGCGGGATCGAAACCTTTGCCGCGCAACGCTTCCGGCCAGTCAAACCGCAGGTCGGCGGCTACCTCGTGACGGTCGACCACCGGCTGGACGCCATTGGCCGCCAAAGTTGCGGCTTTGTACTCCAGTACTTTTGGCTGGTCCACTTCGTACACGCTGGTCCCCGCCGGCCAGTCCAGCCGATAGGCCCGTGAGTCCAGCCCGGCGGCCAGGATGACGTGCTGGCGGATGCCGGCCGCGGCCGCATCGCGGAAGTAGGCGTCAAAGAAATGAGTACGCGCGGCCTGGTAGTTGACCATGTGGGCGCGGACCGCCGCCAACTCGGGATCGGCCGTGTACGTCGTCGACATCTTGGCGACCAACTCGGCGAGCTCCGGCCCGTCGATCAGCATCTGCGCGAACTCGTCGCGGATCAACGGCTGTTCGCTGGCCGTCTCGGCCGCCCTGGCCGAAGCAACCATGACCGCGGTCGCCCCGACGCTGGTCGCGATGTCCCAGGTGTCGCCGTCGCTACGGCTGCTGCTTGCCCGTGCGCTCACGCGCGTTCCGCGGTCACGAATTGCGCGAATGCGTCCCGGTCGTCGCCCATCGGCACGCCGTCCACCCAACGGTCCAGCCGGCGCATCTCGTCGCCAGAGTTCTGCGCGGTGGCCTGCCAACCGTGATCGTTGAGCCAGTCGACAACGACCGCGCGATCCTCGTCGTGGTAGATCAGGTCCTGAATGTCGACGGACTGCTCGATGCCGAGTTCATCGGCCACCCGCTGGAACCGATCGCGCATTTCTTGCCGTCGCTCGTCGGCGTGACTGGCTGCGGTTTCCACCGCGATCCGGCTGCCCGGCGCGCTCAACTCGGTGATCTGCGCGAACAGCCGGTCCTGAGCGTCGGCGGGCAGATACATCAGCAGCCCTTCGGCCAGCCAGGCCGTCGGCGCTCCTGGGTCGAAGCCCTCAGCAACGAGTGCGGCCGGCCAATCCTGACGCAGGTCGATCGGCACTTCGTGGCGGTCGGCCGACGGCGTCGCTCCGTGCGCCGCCAGCGTGGCCGACTTGTAGGCCAGCACCTTGGGCTGGTCGATTTCGTACACCGTGGTGCCGGCCGGCCAGTCCAGCCGGTAGGCCCGCGAGTCCAGCCCGGACGCCAGGATCACCACCTGGCGGATGCCGGCGGCTACCGCGCCTGCGAAGTGGGCGTCGAAGAAGTGCGTCCGCACGGCCTGGTAGCTGCGCATGTGTTGGAACACCGCGGCCGCCTCCGGGTCGAACGACTCCACCTTGGCGACCAGGGAGTCGTCCAGCATGCTTTCCCACACGCCGGTGCCGGCCTCGCTGACCAACAGCTTCGCGTAGGGGTCGCGGATCAGTGGATCGGGGCGATCGGTTTCGACGGCTCGGGCGGCGGCGACCATCACCGCCGTGGTGCCGACGCTGGTAGCGATGTCCCAGGTGTCGTCGTGGGTGCGCAAGGTACTCATCGTGATCTCGCCTCCTGCAGAATGCGTCTGGTGATCAGTCAGCTGCCGCGAGCCGAGCGCGCAGCAGCCTGGTGGTGAAGGTCTCTTCGGCCAGGTCCGCGGGTATCGGCCGACCGAGCCGGGCCATTTCATCGACGTTGCTCACGCCGCGCACCTGCCACCCATGCGCAGTGAGCCAGTCGGCGGCATCAGCGCGGTCGCTTTCCTGGTAGGTCAGGGTCTCGACGTTGATGTCGAGACCGAGGCGCTCGCGCATCCGGTCAAAGCGGACACGTCGCGCCGCCCGGCGTCGTTCGGGGTCGGCCGAACCAAGGCTGAACGCCTCCACGGCCACCTCGCTGCCTGGCGCGCTCAGCTCGGTAAGCATCTCGAACAGCCGGTCCTGAGCCTCGGCCGGCAGATAGGGCAGCAGTCCCTCGGCCAGCCATGCGGTCGGTTGATTTCGATCGAAGCCCGTGGCCGATAGCGCCGCGGGCCAGTCGTCACGTAGGTCCACCGGCACGGTCCGCCGGGTGGCCCTGGGGGCGGCACCCGCCGACTCCAAAGTGGCCGTCTTGTACTTCACCACCTGAGGCTGGTCAATCTCGTAAACCGTGGTACCGGCCGGCCAATCCAGTCGGTAGGCCCGCGAGTCCAGCCCCGCGGCCAGAATCACGACCTGCCGGATTCCGGCGGCAGTGCCAGTGGCGTCGGCGAAGTAGTTATCGAAGAAGTGCGTACGTACCGCTTGGTAGTCACAGGCCAACCGATGGGCTCGTCGCCCGTGCTCATCGTCGCCGATCCACTCGAGACCCGGGCTGGCCAGCCGCGCCCACGGCTGCCCGGCCGACGACACCAACAAATAGGCGAACTCGTCGCGAATCAGCGGGTCGGCGGTTGCCGTCTCCACCGCGCGCGCCGCGGCGACGCTCAATGCGGTGGCGCCGACGCTTTCGGTGATGTCCCAGATGTCCCCAGCGGTGCGCGCTGAGCTCACGTCAAACAGTTCAGTCATAGCGCAAACCATGTTAGCGAATAAGTTAGGCAAGCTATATGGTTCTGTGCGCTACATCACTGCTCTTATTGGGGCGCCGGGCAAGGCTGTCGACCAACAGTTGGTGCAACTGACTGGTTACTGTTTCGAGTTCGTGCTTGGCGACGAACCCGGCGTAGAAGCCGATTCCGAGCAAGACAGCGATCAGCGTCTCGGTGAGCGCGGCCGCGTCGGTATCCGCGGCCAGCTCGCCACATTTGATCGCGTCGTCGATCGCCCACGACAGAAACTCGCGGGTGGCGCGAACCGAGTCGGCCTCCTCATGGCTCAGGTCGGGGTGCCGCTGCGACTCCAACGCCACGGTGATCAGAAACGCTGCCGCTGTTCGGTTTTCGATGTCGGCCTGAGTCGCGGCGTCGATGAACGCGGACACCCGACCTACCAATGTCGTCGCGCCCCGTGCCCGCTGGATACTGGCCGCGACGACCATGTCGTTGGTTTCCTTCGCCACTTCGCGGTAGAGCGCGCGCTTGTCGGAGAAGTAGTGGTTGATCGCCGGCCGGGTCAGGTCGGCGCGGATCGCGATCGCCTGAAAGGTGGCCGCGTCGTAACCGCGTTCGCTGAACACTTGGCGAGCAGCACGCAAAATGCGCTTCCGTGTCTCCGCCGCCTTAGCTGCAGGGGGGCGACCCGGTCCTCGACTCGCGGGCTGCACCACGGATAAATTGTGCCATAGATCACACTTTTAACCGCCGCGCTTAGCCGAAGGCAGTTGTTAGCTGGCCGGTGGCCGCGCGGGAGTGTGCGGCATCAACCCGTCGGGCGGAATGCTGCCGAACTTTCCGGCCTGGAAATCCTCGAGCGCTTGGACCAGCTCCGCCTTGGTGTTCATCACGAACGGGCCGTAATGGAAGACCGGCTCCCGGATTGGCTGGCCGCCCAGGATCAGCACCTCCAACGCGGGTCTGCGCGACTCCTGTGCGGGCGCGGCGGCGACCGTGATGCGGTCGCCTGGACCAAGAACTGCTAACTGGCCCTGCTCGATCGGGTGCCCGATCGGGCCGACGAATCCCCGCCCGGAAAGTACGTAAACCAGTGCGTTGTGGTCGCGGTTCCACGGAATATTCAGTCGCGCACCAGGTTCCACGGTGGCATGTGCCATCGTGATGGGCGTGTGCGTGACGCCGGGCCCGCGGTGACCGTCGATATCCCCTGCGATGACGCGGATTAGCGCGCCGCCGTCCTCGGAGGAAAGCAAGCCGACGTCGGGGCCCGCGATGGCCTGATAACGAGGTGCGGCGAACTTGTCCTTCTTCGGCAGGTTCACCCATAGCTGGATGACGTGGAACACGCCGCCACTTTCGACCAGGTCAGCCGGCGGCGTTTCGATGTGCAGGATGCCGGCACCGGCGGTCATCCACTGGGTGGCGCCGTCGGTGATCAGCCCGCCGCCGCCGTGCGAGTCCTGGTGGGCGAACCGCCCGTCGATCATGTAGGTGACCGTTTCGAACCCGCGATGCGGGTGCCAGTCGGTCCCTCTGGGTTCGCCGGGCTGATACTCCACCTCGCCCATCTGGTCCATGTGTACGAACGGGTCCAGTGCGGCGGTGCTCACGCCGGCGAACGCGCGGACCACCGGAAATCCTTCACCCTCGTAGCCGTGCGGACCGGTGGTGATCGAGCGGACCGGGCGTTCCGTGTCGGCGGGATCAGCTGCCGACACCCGCGCCAGGGTCAACGTGTCTGCGGTTATGGCGGGCATCTTTACCTCCATCAAACGTGCCTACCGGACATAACCGGACCGCGGTCCGATTATTCCCCCCGCGGGCCGCTGCTAACCTCACTGGCGATGCTCCAGCTAGACGACACCGGTACCGACCGCGGCGGTCGATTGGGCCGCTTCATCAGAAATCTCGAATATCTCTACAAATGGCTCTTGCTGGGCATCATCATCGGCGTGGTCGCCGGCCTCGGCGCCGTGATCTTCTACCTGATGTTGCGCTACACCACTCATTTTTTGCTGGGCTATGTGGCCGGTTACCACTTGCCTACCCCGCTTGTCGAAGGCGGCAGTCCGGGTTCTCCCCATTACCAGAGGCCGTGGGCGCTGCCGCTGGTGACGACGGTTGGTGCGCTGGTATCGGCGTTGATCGTGGCCAGGTTTGCTCCCGAGGCTAGCGGCCACGGCACCGACAGCGCGATCGAGGCGATCCACACCGATCCGCGACACATCCGGGCCCGGGTCGTCGTCGTCAAGATGATCTCGAGCGCCCTCACCATCGGCTCGGGCGGCTCAGCCGGCCGTGAAGGGCCCGCGGCCCAGATCTCAGCCGGCTTCTCGTCAATGCTGGCGCGCCGACTGCACCTCTCCGACGAAGACGGCCGAATCCTGGTGTCGCTGGGGGTGGGCGCGGGCATCGGCGCCATCTTCGGCGCGCCCCTGGGCGGCGCGGTCCTGGCGGCATCGATCATCTACCGCGAAGACCTCGAATACCGCGTGCTCTACCCCGGTTTTGTCACCTCGGCAACGGCTTTTGCCGTTTTCGGCTCGTTCCTGGGCTTCGACCCGATGTTCGGCTATATCGACGCCGAATACCGCTTCGAGAGCGCCTGGCCGCTGCTGTGGTTCGTCGTTTTGGGCGTCGTCGCGGCAACCGTGGGTTATCTCTACGCGCGCATCTTCTACGCCACCGAAGCACTGACGACACGACTCCGGGGCGGCCCGGTGCTCTGGCCCACCATCGGCGGCCTGCTGGTCGGCATGTTGGGTTTGGCGATTCCCCAGATCCTGGCCAGCGGCTACGGCTGGGTACAGCTCGCCACCACCAAGGCCGGACTGCTGACGATTCCGTTATGGATCGTCCTTGTCCTGCCGATCGCCAAAATCGTCGCGACGTCACTGTCGATCGGCACCGGCGGATCCGGTGGGATCTTCGGACCCGGGATCGTGATCGGGGCGTTCGTCGGCGCGGCGATCTGGCGGTTGGGCGACATATTCCATCTTCCGGGTGTGCCTGCCAGCCCGGGCATCTTCGTGGTGGTCGGGATGATGGCGTGTTTCGGCAGCGTCGCGCACGCACCGCTGGCCATCTTGATCATGGTGGCCGAGATGACCGGGTCGTTCTCGGTGGTGCCCGGCGCGATCATTGCGGTCGGGATCGCCTCATTGCTGATGCACCACACCAAGGTGTCGATCTACCGTTCGCAGCGCCTGAACCGGGAAACCGCCGAAGTCGAACGCCTACACGCCGCCGCTACCGGCCCCTGACGTGTCACAGCGCGCGGATGTCCTGGACGGGCAGTCGCGCGCCGCGCCGTGGCTCGTAGGCCAATCCGCTGGCTTCCAGCAGCCGGACCACTCGGTGGCGGTGCGGTCGCATGGGCTCGAGCAGCTCGATCATGCCGGCGTCGTCGCTCGGACGTCCCAGCAGCGTCCAGCCGATCATCTTGGGAATGTGATAGTCGCCCACCGACAATGCGTCGGGATCGCCGAATGCACGTTGGGCTGTCTCGGCGGCCGTCCACACTCCGACGCCGGGGAGCGAGGTCAGCGCGTCTCGGGCCTTTGCGGCCGGCCATGACGCCAGCCGTTCCAACGACGGCGCCCGCTGCGCACAGCTGACGATGGTCCGCGCCCGTCCGGGATCGACGTTGGCACGGTGGAATTCCCACGACGGGATCTGCCGCCACACGTCGGCTGACGGCGGCACCCGCATCCGCGCCGGCGCGGGTCCCGGTGCCGGCGTGCCGAATTTGGTGACAAGCAGTCGCCAAGCCCGGAATGCGTCGGCGCCTGGCACCCGCTGCTCGATGACCGCCGGGATGAGGGCTTCCAATACCTGTCCGGTACGCCCCAGCCGCAGATGCGGCACCCGCTGGTGCGCGGCGGCGACGATCGGGTCGGCCGGGACGAAGTCTGATGGATCGTCTTGTGCGCCGAGCATGGCCGGGAGGGCGTCGAGGAATTCCTCGGCGCCGCTTCCCCATGCCGTGCATTCGACGGCATCGGGCGCGGCCCGGCTGATCCGGGCTGTGACAGATCCGCTGCCCAACACGCTGGTACGCCAGATAGCGCCGTCATCACCAACCTGAAAGCAGGGATCACGAGGACCTCGGCGGAGCGGCAGAAGAGTCAGCCCGGGGCTGACGACGCCCGCGAACGGTACGGTGCGAGCCCTACTCACCATCTGCTCCCCGTCGGACGCCGCATCCCGATAATCGTAGGTTCGGCTCCCGCCTTCGCGCCCGACCGTGATTGACCGGTACGGTCTTGCGCGTCAGGATGGCGAGGTGACCACCCCGTTCGACGACCCGCAGTCCGAACTGGCGTGGATGTTTTTACAGTGCCTGTCCGATGGCGGGAACGTCGACGAATGCTTCGGGCTGCTGAGTGACGACTTCACGTACTGGAGCATTCAGAACCGCGAATCCGTCGACAAGGCGGGGCTGCGCCAGGAGGTCGAGCGCCGCAAGAGCCGTGCCGAAATGAACCTCGACTTCATCCAATGCTTCAACGATGGCGAAAGCGTAGTGATCGAGGTGCTGACCGACGGCGAGACCGTCGACGGCGTGCACTACGACAGCCCGTCGGTCTTCATCTTCGAGACCCGCGACGGGCTTATCGTGTCGTTGCGCGAATATGGCGACACCCAACTCGCTGCGCAGGTGTTCGGCCCGGCGAGTTCTTAGCCCGGCTCGACGCTGATTTCGGCTTTGTCGGGATAGAAGGCGACGTGCCCGGCGATTGCCGCCACCGCGGGGTAGGGCTGCTCATAGGTCCAGATCACATCGTCGATGGTGTCACCCGCGGCGGTGGTCACACTGTAGTAGCCGGCTTCACCCTTGTACGGGCAATACGTGCTGGTGTCGGTGCGGGTAAGCAGCCCTTGGACGACATCTTCAAACGGAATGTATTGCACTGCAGGGTAAGTGGACTCTTGCAGCTGCAGTGCGTTGTGGGTGTCGGCGACAACCTCGCTATTGACCCGAACGACAACCCGCGCCTGGGTCGGGTGGATCGTGATCGGATGCTCGGTGGTGGGTTCCAAGACAGGCCGACTGGTCATGGTGATCTCCTCACGTGTGAATAGCTGGTTCAACACCGTGTGGCGCTCAAGATTCCCCGCGGTATTCCCGCGGTAGATGAATTGACGTCGTTCCGAATGCGTAGCGGTGATATTGGGACATGTTGGCCACGGAGGAAACCAGCGCCATCGCCTTGCCCATCAGCTTGGCGGAGCGCGGCAACTTTGCGAACGTGTCCGACTCGAACCAGCGCTGCCAGGCCACCAGCCGGACCCCGGGCACCGCCGCGACGATGTCGTCTGGCCCGTTGATCGCCCAGCGCAGGGTGGATCCCGAACGGCGCACCACCGTGTTAAGCACCTGCGCCTTGATCCCGAGCCAGTTGAACGCGTCGAACTGCAGTTCACCCGAACCGAAATGCCCTACCACCCTGCGTAGCAGAGCGGTGCCGTCTTGTTCGGTCAGGTACATGGTCAGTCCTTCGCCGAGCATCAGCGCCGGCCGGTCGGCAGGAATGTCGGTCAGCCAGCCCGGATCGGTGACCGAGGCGGCGACGACGTGATAGTGCTCCGCGACCGGGTAGAGCTGGGTGCGAAGCGCGGCGACTTCGGGGTAGTCGACGTCGTACCACTCGACACCCGGACCCGGCTGCAGCCGGAAGAACCGACTGTCCAGACCGCAGCCCACGTGCAACACGACGGCTCGCGGATGAGCGGCCAGGAATTGGTTGGTCCACGCGTCGAAGTGTGCGGTCCGGGTAGTCACCGATGGCACTCGGCGCGGCGTGATCGTGGTCTGCTTCCAGTCATAGTCGATGCGTTCAACGATCTGCTTGGCGAACCGATCACCCAGAATCGGCTGCTTGAAGTCGGCGTCCAGCGCCTTCGCGTACAGCGTCGCCAGCATCGTCTGCGGCGCCCCGCTCAGGTCGACGCGCACCCGTTCGGTTGTCACTTGCCCGAGGTTAGTGCGCCACGTCGCGGGCTGGGCGTCAGCCGGCGGGGGCCAACATATCCTTCCATCCGTCGTCCCCAACGTGGTTCGAGTCTTCGAGGCTGTACTTGCTGCCATCAGGACCCACGATGTCGCCACTGGACGGTACGTAGATCGCTGTCGAGCTCGCCGGCGTGTAGATACACGGATTGGGCTGTTGCCCGTTGCATTGCACGGTGCCCGATCCGGGCCGCTGCAGCGGATCATTGACCGGCGGGGGTGGTGCGGGCAACCGATCAGCCGGTAGCGGGTTGAGCCCGTTGTTGATCGAGGGCGCCGGTATCACCTTGCCCGGATCGACGGGTTGATCGCAGCGAGCACCGGGGGCCGGGCAGTTCCGCAGCTGATTGGGATCGCCGTACCACGGGTTGGTGCCCAGCGGAACATACGGCTTGTTGTCGCGGCACTCACGTGGCGTCGCCCTACGCTTGCCCGGGACGTCGACACACGGATAGTTGCGGGCACCGCGCACCACGTTGGCCGGAGTATCTTGCGGGATCTTGCAATACGTTCCGGACGGCAACGGCGCCATGCTGGTGTCCGCGGGCGACCGCCACTGCGACGCGGGCAGGAACCCGGTCATGCACGGCGGCGGATTATTGATCGACAGGTTGAGACCCATCAACACCGAGCCGGGAGCGGACGCGACCAACGTCTGCCCGACCGCGGCGACCTCCGGCAGGAACACCAGCAGCTGCTCGAGGCCTTTGTTGTAACGCTTGAGCATGTCGGCAACGATCTCCAGGTTCGCCAACGTCTGCGGCAGCGATTCGCGTACGTCGCTGAACACCTCGTTGACCTGATCGGCGGTCGGCGCCGCCTTCGTCAAGATGCTCTGCACATGTTGGTCGTTTTCTGCGATCTGGGTGGTGAGCACGTCGAGGTTGTGCGACCACCGCTCGATTGCATCACCCGACTCGGCCTGACTGTCGATGATCGGTGCGGAGTTCGCGATGATGTCGTTGACGTCGGAGATGTTGGCCTGGAAATCACCGACGATCGACTGCGTCGAATCGACCAGCCGTTGCAGCGCCGGTCCTAATCCGCCGACGGCCTGCGCCGTTTCGTCAAGCAGCGACGCGATCTTGCGCTTGGGTAGCACCGACAAGCCGCGGTTGGCGGCGTCCAGCGCGGGACCTATTTCGCTGGGCACCGTGCCCTTGGTGATGGTCTGTTCGGGCGCGAGAAACTTGCCTGGATTTCCCGTCGACACCAGGTCCAGATATTGCTCACCGATCGCCGACACCGAATGCACATTGGCCGATGCATCGATCGGGATCTTGTAGCGGCTGTCAATGCTAAGTGTCGCCCGGACACCGTGTTTGGTCGGCTCGACCTTGGTGACCCTGCCTATCTGGATCCCTCGGTAGGTCACGTTCGACGTGCGATACAACCCGCCCGACGCCGGCAGCTCCGCGGTCAACCGATACTGGCCGACACCCAGCTGGCTCGGGATGCGCAAGTAATACCAGCCCAAGGCGACCAGCGCGGTTACCGTCAGCGCAGCGAACACGATCAACTGAATGCGGATGAATCGGGTCAGCATCGGTTACTGGCCCCGCTCCACGGGCGCGTCGGCCGGGTTCGGTGTGAACCGGATGTCGGGGATCATCGTCGCGGGGTCGCGGCCCCACGACTGTTCGAGGGCGCGCAAGGCTCCGGAAAACCCTGTGCCGGTGAAGATCGCGTTGTCGATCGTGCTGAGTGTGAGGTCCAGCGCTCCGGAGACGTTGATGTAGTCACCGCGTACGATCTTGGGCACGCTGTCGATGCTGAACGGCGGCGACAGCAGGAAGGTCAGCGCCTCAATCAAATACGGTGCGGCGCGGCCGAGTTGCTTGAGCGGCCGCTGTAGCTGACTCAGATCCTGATGCAGATCGCCCTGCGCGGTCGACAACGTCTGGTCGACGACATTACTGATCCGCCCCACCGTGTCGACGGTGTTGGCAAACAGGTCGCGCTGTTTGGCGAAATGCTCGACCAACGGCGGGAATTCGGTCAGAACCTGGTCCAGTGTGTCCGTGCGGTTACTGACGTAGGACAGCAGCCGGTCGGTGGAGTCGATGGCGTGGCCGATGTCGTCGCGCTGCTGGTTCAGCTGGCGGGCGAAGGTGTCCAGCTTGCCGAGAAAATCTCGGATCTGTTGGGCACGCCCGGCCAGAATCTTATAGACCTCGTTTTGGATCACCTCGAGATTCGGGACGCCGCCGCCGCGCAGCACCATGGCCAGGCTGGCTAGCGTCTGCTCGGTGGAGGGGTACGCCGACGCATTGGTCAGCGGGATGGTGTCACCGTTTTTCAGCGGCTGCGGTGACGGGTTCAGCGGTGCAGCCAGTTCCATGTGCTGAGAACCCAACAGGCTGGTCTGGCCGATCTTGGCGGTGGCATTCTTCGGGAGCCTGACACCCTTCTCCAGATCCACGGTCAGGGTGGCGACCCAGTTCTTCAGGTTGATCGCGCGAACGGTCCCGACGAACACGTCGGCCACCAGCACCCGACTATTACCGTTGAGCGCCAACGAATTCGGCATCTGTACGTAAATGGTGTAGGAGCCTTTGCCACTACCCGGCCCGCCGGGCAACGGCACATTGGCGATACCCCGCCAGTGTCCGCAGGATGTCAGCACTACCGTGGCCATCACCAACGCCAATGCCTGCCAAGCCTTATGGCGTACGCTCCGTAGCGCCATCGCGCGCCTCACGAGCCCGGTCGTGGCGGTGCCGTCGGCGAGGGCAACGGTTGCGGGTACCACGGCGGTGGCAGCGGGTGGTTCTCATCGTAGGCATTCGGCGGGCCGGCCATGTTCTGCGCGGGTGGTGGCGGCGCGATATCGGGCCCGCCCATCAACTCGGCCAAGGATGCCGGCGTCAGCAGGCTCGCCGTCGCCGGCTGGACCTGTATGCCCTGCATACCGGGCGCGACAACCCATCCAGGTTCGGAGTTGCGGTGAGACCACGGTGTATCCGGCGAGTAAATCCCGGGGACGGTGGTGTCTTTGAAGCCGGGCGGCGGCTGCAAGCGCGGCTCGGAGTACGCGATGTTCTTGGGCAACGTGTCAGCGGTGCTGAACAGGTTGACTCCGGACGGGAAATAGTTGAACTTGATCGCGTCCATGACGGGCGCTAGATACTGCGCACATAGCTCCGCCGAATCTTGATAGCCGAGTCGGCTGCCGGCCTGAATCGCGCTGCAAATGAACTGCATTGGGTTGGCGAAGTTGGTCAGCGCAGCCACGCCGGTCAAACTGCCATGTGCCGGCTCGTAGATCGCGAGCACGTTGGCGGCCATGTTCGGCAATATGTGCAGCGCAGTCTCCAAACCTTCGCGCGGCTCCGGCTGCATGACTGCGGTGGTGGC
>NZ_JBAPPI010000853.1:0-8992 GCF_049280035.1 Mycobacterium sp.
GGCGGAGGTGGACCCACAGCTGTTTGGGGTATGCGTGGTGACCGTTGACGGTCAGACGTTTTCGGCCGGCGACGCCGAGTGTGAGTTTGCGTTGGAGTCGATCTCGAAAGTCTTCACGGCCGCGCTCGCTATCGAACAAGTAGGTCCGCGGGTGTTCCACCGCAAGGTGGGCGCCGATCCGACCGGCGCGGAGTTCAATTCGGTGCTGGCGTTGGAACTGCACAACGACAAGCCGAATTCGCCGATGGTCAACGCGGGGGCGATGACGGCAACCAGCCTGGTGTCGGCCACCGACGCTGACGACCGCACGCGCCAGATCCTCCAAATTCAAAGCGATTTCGCCGGGCGTCCGATCACGGTCAGCGAACAGATCGCCGCGTCCGAACGCGCAACCAACTTTCACAACCGCGCGATCGCGTGGCTGCTGCTGTGCGGCGGATACATGTACAGCGACCCGATGGAGGCCTGCGACGTCTACACGCTGCAGTGCTCGACGCTGGTCACCGCTGTCGACCTGGCGATCATGGGCGCGACCCTGGCCAACGGCGGCATCAATCCCGTCACCGGCAAGCGCGTCATCGCACAGGCCAATGTGCGGCATGTGCTGGCCTTGATGGCGATGGAGGGCCTCTACACCGCCTCCGGCGACTGGGCCTACACCGTCGGGCTGCCCGCCAAGAGTGGCGTCGGAGGCGGCCTGGTCGCGGTGTCGCCAGGCAAGCTGGCGATCGCCGCCTTTTCACCGCCGCTGGACAAGGCCGGCAACAGCGTGCGCGCCCAGGCCGCGATCACCCAGATCGCGCACACCCTCGGGCTGGGGCTGTTCAATACGTAGCACCGGGACTGACCCTTCGGTCGGAGGCATGCCCGCGATGTCCCAAAACAGACGACATCTGTGGCTCGCGGAAGTTCGTCTCAGAACCAACGGCGCATCAACTAAGGAATACCGGTCGGACGATCGTCGGCCAACTGCGGGTCGCCAGTAGTCCACGACCCCGCCAGGGACCGAATTCCCAAGTGAGCAAATGCCACTGACGGTCGAAACCGGCCGCCCCGCGTCTGCTTTGGATGTGGTTGATCAGCGTTGCTCAGCTGACGGTAGGGGCGCACAATTGAGGTGTCCGTCTGAAACCTGGGAGCTGCGATGAGCGAGCAACTGTACGACCTTTTCGGCGAGCTCTTCCAGCGGTACTTCAGACCCGCCATCGACGCATATCCGCGAATGGGTGGAACACTCGTCGAAAGGTTATTCGCGCTGAGTGACGACGTCCCCGATAGATTGGCACAGACCCGGTGCGCCGCGATGGCGTGGGCCAAAGCCGAGACCCCGAACGCCAGGATCACCTCGGAACTTTTCGTGATCACCCAACACGGACTGATCTATGCCGCCGGGTTGAACGAGTCGCGCCGGGCGCTGTATTACCTGGCCACGCCGCCCGCGTTGTTCGATCCGTTCGTCGATCAGGTCGACACCGCCGAACTGCGTGAGGGCACGGTAGTCGTGGTGGACGGCCGGTTCGGCCGCGACCTCGCATCCGCGCATCCGATGGACGCCGCGCTGCGCCGGATTCTCGATGAGCACCTGGCGCTGCGGGTGGACCTGCCCGTGTAGCTATTGCATGGAACTTACGGAGGCGTTAGTAACGCAGGACATCACGCCATTCGAGCGGGAACGACTGCGTGCGGCTCTTGAGGAGGAAGTAAGAACGCAAATTCCCGCCGATAGGCAGCTCCTCCGCGTGGTGGACTGGGATCCGCGGGGTGGCCACGCAGTGGAAAACGCTCCAGGCGTGAGGAAGTACACGGTCGCGTACGAGACGGAACCGCGCGATTAGGCGTGATGGTCGGCGGCGAGATGCCCGTTGAACGCTCGGCCCAACTCATTTCGCTGTTGCGATACCTGAGTAGGCGTAGACTTAAAGAACGGATCCACGGCAGACCAAGGTCGGACCGGAAGAGAAGATTCCTCCTCTCGGCTGTGGCGCCTAGCACGAGCATTAGGCACCCACGCGAAGCAAAGCCCACCAACTGGGCACAGCGCGGTGGGCTTGCGTCCGGGCCGGGAAACTGTGTCCTGACGCCGAGGCCACATTTCACTGCGCCATCATGCACGCTTGGTAACCGAGTGGTTGGTGCTTCGGACGGCCCTCCTTTTCGTCAGGAGCGCCGTCCGACTCGTATATGCCGAACTCCCGGAGCTGGTAGCGGTCTGCTCGCCGAAGCAAGCACTCTGCGAGCGTGCAGATGTCTCGAAAATAGACGACATACGAGAGTCTCAAAACTTCGTGTCAGAGATACCACCGCGATATGGCGGACACCGTTGACCAGCGGTGACACGATACTGACGTGGACCCCAACGGGGATGGTGGCGCTGGACTGACGGCAGTGGCGCTGTCGTGTGGGTCGTGCGGCACCGAACTGCCACCAAACTCCAAGTTCTGTAATGAGTGCGGTACACCCGTCACGCAGGCCGCCCGATCGGCGGAGTACAAGCAGGTCACGGTTCTGTTCGCCGATGTTGTGCATTCGATGGACATCGCCTCTGCCGTCGGTGCCGAGCGACTTCGGGAGATCATGGCCGACCTCGCCGACCGCTGTGCCGCAGTTGTAGAGCGCTACGGAGGCACTGTCGACAAGTTCACCGGCGACGGGATCATGGCGGTATTCGGTGCGCCGGTGGCGTTGGAGGACCACGCCGTTCGTGCCTGTCTTGCGGCGCTGGGCATCCAGGAGGAGGCGAAACGGCTTGCCGTCGACGTCCAAGAGCGCGACGGTGTGGATCTGCAGTTGCGAGTGGGTCTTAACTCCGGTGAGGTGATCGCCGGTGAAATAGGCGCGGGTGCACTGGGTTACACCGCCGTCGGTGAGCAGGTGGGGATCGCCCAGCGGATGGAATCGGTGGCACCGCCGGGTGGGGTGATGCTCAGCGCGTCCACGGCGCGGCTGGTCGAGGGCGCTGCGACTCTCGGCGACGCTGAGTTGGTCCAGATCAAGGGTGCTGACACGCCGGTGGCGGCCCGTCGGCTCTTGGGCATGGGAGATAGGCATCGCGCTGCCGGGCGTGCCGAGTCGAATCTGGTCGGTCGGCGCTGGGAGATGTCCGCCGTTGAAGGCTTGCTGGAGCGTGCCATCGACGGCCATGGCGCGGTGGTTGGCGTGGTAGGGCCACCCGGCATCGGGAAGAGTCGTCTGGTGCGCGAGGTGGCGGCGATGGCGGGTCGGCGGGGCGTGGAAGTGTTCACCGCCTACTGCGAGTCACACACCAGCCAGGTCCCGTTCCATGCCGTCGCGCGGCTGCTGCGTGCAGCCACTGGCGTCGATGGTCTTGAAGGGCAGGAGGCTCGCGATCGAGTGCGCGACCGGGTTCCCGACGCAGACCCCGAGGACTTGCTGCTCCTCCATGACCTACTGGGCATCGCCGACCCGAATGCTCCGTCACCGGCAATCGATCCCGATGCCCGTCGGCGACGGTTGACTGCACTAGTGAATGCCGATTCCTTGGCCCGCGAAAGCCCAGCGGTCTATGTCGTGGAGGATGTCCATTGGATCGATGAGGTCAGCGAGTCGATGCTGGCCGATTTCCTCACCGTGATCCCGCAGACGCCCTCGTTGGTGCTGGCCACCTACCGACCCGAGTACGAGGGGGCGTTGGCTCGGGTGCACGGTGCTCAAACCATTGCCCTTGCGCCGCTGAGTGATTCAGAAAGCACGGCGCTGGTCTCTGAGCTGCTCGGCCCAGACCCCACTGTTGGCGCGCTGGGCCAGAAGATCGCCGAGAGGGCCGCCGGTAACCCGTTCTTCGCCGAGGAGATCGTGCGCGAACTGGCCGAGCGCGGTGTGCTGCACGGGGAGCGCGGTGGCTACGTGTCGATGGCGGATGTTAGCGAGGTGAGCGTGCCTGCCACATTGCAGGCGACCATCGCCGCTCGCATCGACCGACTCAACCCGAAAGCCAAGCGCACGCTGAGCGCGGCGGCGGTGATTGGCTCGCGGTTCAGCCGGGATCTGCTGGAAACGCTGGGCATTGATCCCACCCTGGAGGACTTGCTGGGGGGCGAGCTGATCGATCAGATCAGGTTCACCGGACAACCCGAGTATGTGTTTCACCATCCGCTGATCCGCACCGTGGCCTATGAATCGCAGCTCAAATCCGATCGCGCCGAGCTGCACCGGCGGCTGGCCACCGCAATCGAATCGGGTGACCCGGCCTCGGCGGATGAAAATGCCGCCTTGATTGGCGAACATCTGGAGTCCGCCGGTGATCTGCACGCAGCGTTCAACTGGCACATGCGGGCAGCGACGTGGGCGACCAACCGTGACATCGCCGCGGCGTATCTGAGTTGGGAGCGCGCCATACGGATCGCCGACGCCTTGCCCGCCGATGACCCCAACCGGGCAGTCATGCGCATTGCCCCGCGCACCATGTTGTGCGGGATCGCCTGGCGAGTCCATGAACATGTGGCCGGTGCCCGCTTTGAGGAATTGCGGCAGTTGTGCACCGCCGCCGGGGACAAGGCGTCACTGGCCATCGGGATGGCGGGGCTGGTGATCGATCACGCGTTTCAGGGCCGGATGCGCGAGGCGTCGCAGCTGGCATCCGAGGCCGTGGCCCTCATCGAGTCGGTCGGCGATGCGACCTTGACGGTGGGGCTGTCCTTCGCGCCGATCTGGGCCAAGGGTGAAGGTGGTGAGTGGTGTGACGTGCTGCGGTGGTCACAGGCAGTCATCGACCTGGCCGACGGCGATCCGTCCAAAGGCAACTTCATCATGGGGTCTCCGTTAGCGGTCGCGTTTACGACGCGGGCCTTTGCCCGTTATCACCTGGGTCGTCCCGGATGGCGCGACGACCAGCGGCACAGCCTGGCTATGGCCCGCAGCGCCGACCCCCTGATCTACGGCGCGGTCGTCGGCTACGGCTACTTCCTAGGGATACCCTCTGGCGTTCTGAGTCCTGACGATTCCGCGGTGTGCGAGATCGAGGATGCACTACGGATTGCGGAACGATCCAGTGATGACCTCGCGTTGGCCTGGGCTCGGCTGGCGCTGGGCGTTGCGCTGGTGCACCGCCACACGGCTGCGGAGCGTGACCGCGGACAGACGCTTCTGGCCGAGCTCGGCGACGTGTTCCTGCGCCGCGGATACCTGCTGTGCGATTTGCCGCTCGTCGAGGTGTGCTTGGCGCATGAGGGGGCTCGGCGCGGAGATCGCGATGACGCCATCCCGCTCATGCGCGCCACCGTCGACCAGCTCTTCCACGAGGGACGGCTACTGATGTGGGGCATTCCTGCGACCGGTGTTCTGGTGGAGACATTGCTCGACCGCGGCGCCGACGGAGACGTGGCCGAAGCCGAGGCCGCGGTCGAGCGGTTAGCCGCCGCGCCAGCCGATGAGGGTCTCGTGATGGTCGACATCTGGCTGCTGCGGCTGCGCGCACTGTTGGCACGAGTCCATGGCGGCGACACCGCCTATCGCGACTATCGGGATCGCTACCGCGAGTTGGCGACATCGCTGGGCTTCGAAGGGCACATGAAGTGGGCCGAGGCGATGCCATGACGACGGTCGAAACGGAAAGCAACCCTGTCTCGAAATAGACGAGATATGAGAGTCTCGAAAGTTCGTTTCGGTTGGCAGCGTTGACGTGGGCGAGCTTTTCAATACGCAGCAGCGGGACTGGCGCTCAGCGCAGCGCCTCGACGCGGCCGGCGAGCATCGCTGTCCATTCGGCGATAAAGTCCTCGTCCCGCAAATCCGTTGCCGGCACGCGAAATACGCTATTGGTGGCCCGCTTACCCAGCAGTGCGTCTACCCCGACGGCGGCAATGGCTGTCGCATCCTGCTTGCTGATTTTCGGCACCCAGCCCTTGATCCAGTCGGCGACTTCTGCGTAGAGGCCATCGATGAGGGCGGCGTAGGCGTTGTTGAGCCGCGGCGACTGGTCGGGTGGTGTGCGCGCCGCGATTTGCAGCAGTTGAGTTTCCTCGTCGAGCACCGTGAGGACGTAGCGCCCGAGCATGGTGAGTTCAATGCGGAGGTCGCCGAGGCCGGCGAACAGCGTACGGATGTCGTGCATGGCGCGGCGACGGTCGAGTTGCCGGTCGATGCCTGCCCCAAGGAGTGCCTCTTTGGATTTGAAGTGGTGATAAAGCGCGCCCGACCCCGGCGCCAGGCCGGCGGCGGCTTCGATCTGGGTGATGCTGGTGGCCTGATAGCCCTGTTCACCGAAGAGTCGCATCGCCTCCGTGACCAGTCGATCTCGCGTCGGTGCCGCAGGCATTGACCGCTCCCAAGTGATCTCTTAATATCAGACAGAGGTCACTTTAGCGCACCGTATGGCGCGCCGCTAGGAGATCGTGATGCCAAGCAACGAAAGTCCGCTTCCGCAGGGGCGGGTCCGGCGCACGATGCCGTTGGCGGGGTTCACCACGCGCGCCGCGGGCGGACGGATAGTGGCCGGCCTACGGGAGAAGGCTGGAAACACCGGCGCCGTGGACCGCTTTCATGAGCGCACCGCGGATCGGTATGCCGACCTGCTCGGCCACTCCAAGGGCGTGCTCATGAAGGCGGGACAAATTTTCTCGATGGTTGACCCCGGCGCCGTCGGCAATGGCGAACTCTCGCCCTACCAGAAGGCGCTCACCCGGCTGCAGGCCGATGCGCCACCGATGGACCCACAGCTGGCCAAAGAAGTCCTGCAGGCCGATTTGGGACGGCCCGTCGAGGAGCTCTTCGCCGAGTTCAGCGACGAGCCGATGGCCGCGGCCTCCATCGGGCAGGTCCACCACGCGGTGCTGCACGACGGCCGCGAGGTCGCCGTGAAAATTCAGTATCCCGGTGCGGCAGAAGCGATCCGCGACGATCTGGCCAACACCGAACTGTTGACAACCTTCTATCGATTCGCGGCTTCGACATCCGGCACCACAATCCCCGATCTGCGTTCTGCGACGCGGGAGATCGCCGCGCGCATCTCCGAGGAAATCGACTACCGTCACGAAGCCGCTAACATCACCGCATTCAGCCAGCTCTACCGCGACCACCCTTTCATCCACATCCCCAGGGTAATTCACGAGGCGTCCGGCGACCGGGTACTGACCATGTCCTATCTCGACGGAATGGACTGGGCCACAGCCCAACAAGCCGACCAAGACCTCAAGAACACCTGGGCCGAGGTGATCTGGCGATTCGTTGCGGGTTCTTACCGGCACGGCAACCTCTTTCACGCCGATCCCCACCCTGGCAACTACCGCTTCCGTTCCGACGGGCAGGTCGGTTTCCTCGACTTCGGCTGCGTGAAGGTCCTGCCCGAGCAGCCGCGCCGCAACGTAATCGCACTGGCTCGTGCAGCACTCGAGGGACGCAAGCAGGACATGCGGGAGCTGATGGTTGCAATCGGGTTCTTCACAACCGATTCCACCATCACCACCGAGGAGGCATACCAGTGGTACTCCGAAATCTTCTACGAAGTGCTTGCACCGCAGCCGGTCACCTACCTGCCAGAGACGGGGCAACGAGCCATCCGCACTCTGGTCGATTTCCGCTCACCAGATCACGTGGTTCGTCGTATGTCGATCCCCGAAGATTTAGTGTTCACGACCCGGATCAACCTCAGCGTCAACACAATATGCGCGGCATTGCGCGGGACCGTTCACGTCCGCGCGATGGTCGACGATCTTGACGGAGCAGCCGAGCCGATCACACCGCTGGGCAAACAGCACGTCGCCTGGGCGCGCCAACGCGGCCTGCCTTTCGGACTGGATCCTCGATGAGCGGCCTCAGCGAGGGTCCGGTACCTCGGGGAAGGATTCGCCGTACCATGCCGCTGGCCACCTTTACCACGCGGGCCGCTGGCGGCCGCATGGTGGCCGCTCTCCGCGAGAAGTCAGGAGACTCTGCCGCAGTCAGTCGCTTTCATGAGCGCACCGCCGAGCGGTACGCCCAGCTGCTCGGACACTCCAAGGGTGTGCTGATGAAGGCTGGCCAGATGTTCTCGATGGTCGATGCCAATTCGATTGGCAATGGCGAACTCTCGCCCTATCAGAAGGCGCTCGCCCGGCTGCAGGCCGATGCACCACCGATGGACTCGGACCTCGCCAAACAGGTCCTGCGTGCCGATCTGGGCCGGTCAGCCGAGCGTATATTCGCCGAGTTCACTGACGAACCGATGGCGGCCGCGTCTATCGGCCAGGTCCATCGCGCAGTACTGCACGATGGTCGCCAGGTGGCTGTCAAGGTTCAGTATCCGGGTGCCGCCGAGGCGATCCGTGACGATCTGGCCAACACCGAACTGCTAGCGACGTTTTTCCGGTTCGCGTCCTCGGCATCGGGCACCACGATGCCTGATCTACGACACGCATCGCGGGAGATCGCTGACCGCATTTCCGAGGAACTCGACTACCGTCGCGAGGCCGCCAACATCACCGCGTTTCGCGACCTCTACCGAGATCACCCCTTCATCCGGGTACCGGAGGTCATCTGTGAGGCATCCGGTGACCGTGTGCTAACGATGACCTATCTCGACGGACTGGACTGGGCCGCGGCACAACAGGCGGACCAGGAACTCAAGGACACCTGGACCGAGGTCATCCATCGGTTTTTTAATGGTTCTGGCCGGCATGCGAATCTCGCCCACTGTGATCCTCATCCCGGGAACTACCGGTTTGGCTTGGACGGACGGGTCGGATTTCTAGACTTCGGCTGCGTTTTGGTTCTGCCCGAATGCCACCGTCGCAGATACGTTGGTATGTTTCGAGCAGCGCTTGACGGACAGAAGCAATATCTGCGTGACCTTATGGTCGAATCTGGTTACTTCGCCAGTGATTCCACCATCACGGCCGAGGAGGCCTACCAGTGGTGGGCCGTACTCCTCTACGAGTGGCTCGCACCCCAGCCGGCGACCTACACGTCGGGATCAGCACAACGTGTCATCCATAATCTCCTTGATGTGCGCTCAACCGACCATCCTGGTCGCCGGATGTCGGTTCCTCCGGGTTTCGCT
>NZ_JBAPPI010000854.1:0-3358 GCF_049280035.1 Mycobacterium sp.
CGAGCTCGGCTACACCTGGCTGAGCTGGCGCGGCGGTCACCTTGGGCTGGCCGACGTCCATCTTCCCGGTGACACCGCGTCGTGCGGGGATCATCGCAAGCGCCAACGAGCCGGTGAGCCGGCGTCCTACCGTTACGCGGAGGCATTACCCGCCCCGTACTTCTCGCCCGCTTCTCGCGTGCAATGGCTGGACGAAGCCGGTCTGGATGAGGCGGTCGTGTTCCCCAACTACGGTCTGCTGTGGGAACGCCGGCTGGCGTCGTCGCTTCCTGCGCTGACCGCCAACATGACGGCGTGGAACCGCTGGTGCGCCGAGGTGCGGCGCGAGGGCCGAGGGCGATTGCATCCGGTCGCACACCTGACGCTGCGCGACCCGGATTGGCTTGAGGCGCAACTGGATACGCTTGCGGCCGCCGGTGTCATGTTGGCCATGATCGGCGCTGGACCGGTGGACGGTCGGGCGCTGTCGCATCCAGATCATGACCGGATGTGGTCTGCGTTTGTCGACCATGCAGTTACCCCGGTTTTTCACGTCGCCGATCAGGTGCGGGTGTTCGACGATTGTTGGTATCCCGACGAGCCGGCCGACGATCTGGTGCCCGCAACCGAAGCGGTGTTTCTGTGGGTGCCGCCGGCGTTGGCGTTGACCGACCTGATTTTGCACGGCGTCTTCGATCGTCATCCTCGCCTGCGCTTCGGTGTCGTCGAACTCAGCTCGTCCTGGGTGCCGCAGTTCCTGCTGTTGCTGGACGGCGCCTCCGACTTCACCGCCCAGCTGAACGGCAAGCCGGTGGCGCAGCTGTCCCGTCGGCCGAGCGAGTATTTCCTCGATCACGTCCGCGTATCGTCGTTCTCCTACGAAGATCCCAAGCGGCTGACCGAGGCGACCGGCGACGTGTTCATGTTCTGCAGCGACTACCCGCACTCCGAGGGCACCGCGACACCGCTCGACGACTACCGCCGGATGGGCTGCGCCGTGCCAGAGATGCCGGGTCTGTTCCACACCAACGTCGACTCGTTGCTAGGTCGATAGCCGATGGAACTCAACGACGCGTTGCGCAGCACCGGTGCGGTTCGCGACTTCACCGACCAACCCGTTGACGACGCGGTGCTGGCCCGGGTGCTCGACACCGCCCGGTTCGCGCCCAGCGGCGGGAATGCGCAGGCCTGGCACGTGGTGGTCGTCAAGGATCCGGATAGGCGCCGCGGACTGCGGGATTGCTACGTGCGGGGCTCGCAGGACTACCTGGCCATGCTTTCCGCCGGCTTGCGGCCGTGGGCACCGACCAACGACCGTGACGCCGAGGCCCGCGCCCTGGCCGTCGAAAGCCCTGCGGCGCCAGGGGGTTTCGCTGAACGGTTCGACGAAGCTCCGGTGTTGCTGGCGCTGTTCGCCGACCTGTCGCTGTTGGCGGCGATCGACCGCGACGCGGACCGCTACACGTTCGCCGGCGGCGCCTCGATCTACCCGTTCGCGTGGAGCATCCTGTTGGCCGCTCATGACGAGGGCCTGGGCGGGGTCATCACCACGATCGCGATCCGCGAGGAGGAGCAGGTGAAGGCTTTGCTTTCAGCGCCCGACCCGCTGGCCCTGGCCGCGGTGATTGCCCTGGGGTATCCGGTACGCCGGCCGCGCCGACTTCGCCGCCAGCCGGTCAGTTCGTTTGCTTCCGTCGATTCGATCGACGGAAGCGCTTTTGGCCCGCCCTAGACGTACCCTGTAAGGGAGGCTGGCACATGAGGAAGTCCGTTCGCCTCCTGGCACCAGTCGCCGCGATGGCGCTGATGTCGATGGGGGCCATGACGTCGCCGACGGCGAGTTCGGCGCCATGTGACGACGGCCAATGGTGGAGCCAGCATTCGAATGCGTGCGAGCCGCTGCCATGCCCACACGGCGCATTCTTCGATCCGAGTGCCGATGTGTGCCCATGCAACCCCGGCTGGCGTCTGAACGCATTGTTGGATATCTGCCAGTTGCCGTACATATACGATCCCGGGATCTTGCATCGCTGAAGCGCCTTGAGGCGATCCGCTCCTTTGCTACGGTCGACGCGATCGACGGCCCAGCTTTGGAGGTCCCCGAATGAGGAAGTTCGTTCGCCGTCTGGCACCGGTCGCGGCGATGGCATTGACGCCGATGGCGGCGGTGACGATCGCGACGCCGGCAGTGAGCTCGGCGGCATGCGACAACGGGCAGTATTGGGAGCCGTTCAGCAAGGCCTGCTTGCCGCTGGGCGTCGGGCCAACACCGCTGAACTGCGATCCCGGGCAGTGGTGGGACCCAAGCGGGAACGTCTGCCGGCCGTTGGGCGTCGGGCCCACACCCCTGGGCTGCGATCCCGGCCAGTGGTGGGACCCGACGACCAACGTGTGCCGGCCGCTTGGAGAAGGGCCGCCGGGCGGATAATTTCGGGTCGTAGCCGGGGCTCGGCGCAGATAGGCTGCTGACGTGTCCGCTGTCGAACAGAGTCGCCACCTTGTCACCGAAATCCCCGGTCCGGCATCGCTGGAGCTGACCGAGCGCCGAGCCGCGGCAATCTCGCACGGCGTCGGAAACACCATGCCGGTCTTCGCTTCCCGCGCTGCCGGCGGGATCGTCGAGGACGTCGACGGCAACCGGTTCATCGACTTGGGTTCGGGTATCGCGGTGACCACGATCGGCAACTCCGCACCCCGTGTCGTCGACGCGGTACGCGCGCAGGTCGCCGACTTCACCCACACCTGCTTCATGGTGACGCCGTATGAGCAGTACGTCGCCGTCGCCGAACACCTGAACCGGCTTACCCCCGGCTCCGGCGAGAAGCGCTCGGTGCTGTTCAACTCCGGCGCCGAGGCGGTGGAGAACGCCGTCAAGATCGCCCGCTCGTACACCCGCAAACAGGCGGTGGTGGCGTTCGACCACGCCTACCACGGCCGCACCAACATGACCATGGCGCTGACCGCGAAGTCGATGCCGTACAAGAGCGGCTTCGGGCCGTTCGCGCCGGAGATCTACCGGGCCCCGCTGTCCTACCCGTTCCGCGACGGGCTGATCGACAAGGAACTGGCCACCGACGGCGAGCTGGCCGCGCAGCGTGCCATCGACGTCATCGCCAAACAGGTCGGGGCCGAGAACCTGGCCGCTGTCGTCATCGAGCCCATCCAGGGCGAAGGCGGCTTCATCGTTCCGGCGGAGGGATTCCTGCCCGCGCTGCTGGACTGGTGTCGCCAGCATGATGTGGTCTTCGTCGCCGACGAGGTGCAGACCGGCATCGCGCGGACCGGGGCGTGGTTCGCCTGCGAGCACGAAGGCATCGACCCCGACCTGATCTGCATCGCGAAGGGCATCGCCGACGGGCTGCCGCTGTCGGCCGTCACC
>NZ_JBAPPI010000855.1:0-3098 GCF_049280035.1 Mycobacterium sp.
CCAGCGCCGCCCGGACCTGGTCGCTGATCGGGATGGATTTGTGCTCGCGGCTGTATACCCCGCCGCCCTCGCTGATCAGCGAGGTGTCGTAGTCGTCCCAGCTGGAGCGGGCCAGGTCGAACATCCGTCGTCGTTCCTGCCACGAGGTGGCCGGATCGGGGTCGGGGTCCAAGAAAATGTGGCGGTGGTCGAAGGCGGCCAGCAGGCGAATGTGGGTGGACAGCAGCATGCCATTGCCGAACACGTCGCCGCTCATGTCGCCGACGCCGACCACGGTGAAGTCCTCGGTCTGGGTGTCGACGCCCATCTCGCGGAAGTGCCGCTTGACCGCTTCCCAGGCGCCCTTGGCGGTGATGCCCATCGCTTTGTGGTCGTAGCCGACCGATCCACCGGACGCGAAGGCGTCGCCCAGCCAGAACCCGTAGGACTTTGCGACGTCGTTGGCGATGTCGGAAAACGTTGCGGTGCCTTTGTCCGCGGCCACCACCAGATAGGCGTCGTCATCGTCGCGCCGTACCACCTCGGCGGGCGTGCTGACGTTGCCGGAGGTGTGATCGACGTTGTCGGTGATGTCGAGCAATCCCGAGATGAACAGCTTGTAGCAGGCGATGCCTTCGTTTCGGGTTGCCTCGCGATCAGCACCGGCGTCGCCGGTGGGCAGCGGCGGCTGTTTGACGACGAAGCCGCCCTTGGCGCCGACCGGCACGATGACGGCGTTTTTCACCGCCTGCGCCTTGACCAGCCCCAGGATCTCTGTGCGGAAATCCTCCCGACGGTCCGACCAACGCAAACCACCGCGCGCCACATAGCCGAATCGCAAATGCACACCTTCGACCCGGGGCGAATACACGAAGATCTCGAACTTGGGCCGTGGCAGCGGAAGTTCGTCAATCAGCTGCGCATCCAACTTCAGCGACAGCACGTTTTGGCTGCGGGCCGAAGCTTCGCGTGTCAGAAAGTAATTGGTGCGTAAGGTGGCCTGGATCAGCGAGGCGAATGCCCGCAGGACGCGGTCGGTGTCGAGGCTCACCAATGCGTCGATGTCGGCGGCGACCGCTGCAGCGGCAGCTTGCGCGTCGCGGTTCTTCGATGAATCGGAAGGGGCTGGGTCGAACAATGCCTCGAACAGGCTGACCAACGACCGTGCGGTGTCTGGGTTTTCGTTAAGCACTGATTCGATGTGGGACTGGCTGTACGGAAAACTCGCCTGCCGTAGGTATTTCGCGTAGCTACGCAGCAGCACGACTTGCTGCCAGGTCAGGTCGGCGCGCATCACCAGCTCGTTGAACCGGTCGATCTCGGCACGGCCTTCCCAGATCGCGGTGACCGCATCGGCGAAACGTTTCGCGGTCGCCTCGCGTTCAGGACCTGACGGCGCCAGCGTGATTGTTGGAAGTGGGGTGATCTTGAACTGGTAGATCCACACCGGTAGTCCGTCGGGCCGGGCGACGGTGAATGGTCGCTCCTCGAGCACCACCACACCCATGGATTGCAGCATCGGCAGCAATTGACTCAACGAGGCCGTTCGCCCGCCCAAATACCAAGTCAGCCGGGCGGTGTCGTCATAGTTGTGATCGGAGAGCACCAGCTTGACCGAGCCGTCCGTTAGCTCTTCGAAGATCGCGATGTCGTTGATCGCGTCGGGCGGGGTGACGGCCTGCTTGTACGCCTCGGAGAACGCCGCCGCGTAGTGCTCGGCATCGCGCGGTCCGACGGCGCCCGCCGCCGCCTCGGTGATCAGCCGATCGGACCAGGTGCGCGCGGCTTCGGTCAGCAACGCCTGGATCCGGACTCGGTTGGTTTCGGAGGTATCGATTTGCGTGGCGCTGTCAGGACGCAGCCGGACCATGAAATGCAGGAGGGCCCAAGGTGCTTCAGTCACGCGAGCGGTGAACTCGAGGCTGGTGCCACCGAACTCAGCGACCAGGATGTCCTCGATTTGCAAGCGCACGGCGGTGGTGTAGCGGTCACGGGGCAGGTAGACCAAACACGAGACGAAGTACTCGAGGCGGTCAGCGCGCAAGAACAGCAGTGCTCGGCGCGCCGATCCGAGATCCACTACAGCCTTGGCCATCGCCAACAGCTGCTCGGCGCTGAGCGCGAAAAGCTCCGAGCGCGGCACGGTCTGGATGACGTCGAGGACCAGTTGTCCCGGATGGCCGGCGTCGAGGTCGGCCAACGCGAGCGCCTCGCGGACCCTGCGGGAAATGATGGGAATCTCCAGGACGTCGGCGTTCATGGCGGCCACCGTGAACAGGCCGATCAGCCGGTGCTCGAAGACGCTGCCGTCGACGTTTTCGCGGACCGCAATGACATACGGGTAGGCGCCGAAGCGCAGGTAGCTCGCAACGTCTGTCTGCGCCAGCGCCAGCAGTTCGGTGTCGTCGGTCAGGCGGGGGCGGGAACTTTTGCGCCGACTTAGCACACCAAGGCTGGTGGTCGCTTCATCGCCCGACACGCGTCCGTTGCGCACCGGGCAGCGCTGATAGCCCAGCAGCGTGAAATGCCCGTCGGCCAGCCAGCGCAACAGCGTGGCCACATCGCCGCTATCGGGCCCTGGATAGCGCCCGCCCGCATTGGTTTGGACGTCGTTGGCCAGGTCGTTGAGGATGGCCCACATCGCTGCCGAGTCCGCTGCCACCCGGCGCACATCAGCGAGTACGCCCGGCAAGAGGCGTTCGGCATCCTGCAGAGCCGCAGGGTCAACCGAGGGCGAAAGCTGTACGTGGATCCAAGTCTCGTCGATAGCACCGCTGTCCGACGTCGTCGGCTCGACACTGAGCAGATCGCCGTCTGCGTTGCGGCGGACCTGGAACACCGGGTTCAAGATCGCCGCATATGGCACGCCAAGCCGATGGAGTAGGACCGTGACCGAATCCATCAGCATCGCGCCGTTGTCGGTGACCACTTGCAGGGCGGGGCCGAACCCGGCTGGATCGTCCAGCGGATAGATCGCGACTCGGCTTTCCCCCGCCGGCCGGTGACGGCCAAGCCGGTAGTGCGCGGCAAGCAAGGCCGGCGTCACCGCCGCCGCGGCGGTGCGGCCGTCGACCGGCCATCGGTCAGCTGCGGCCTCGTCGTGCGGGCCCTGGTAGGTG
>NZ_JBAPPI010000856.1:0-4114 GCF_049280035.1 Mycobacterium sp.
TTGACCTACGCCGGTTTCCCATTGGCCGAGATCCACGCCGACGGCTCGTCGGTGATCACCAAGCACCCGGGCACCGGCGGGTTGGTCAGCGTTGACACCGTCACCGCACAACTGCTCTACGAGGTCATCGGCGCCCGCTACGCCAACCCGGACGTAACGGCCCGGATGGACACCATCGAGTTGTCCGCCGACGGCGCCGATCGGGTGCGCATCAGCGGGGTGGCCGGTGAACCGCCGCCGCCCACGCTGAAGGTCTCGCTGAACAGCATCGGCGGGTTCCGTAATGCGATGACGTTCGTGTTGACCGGCCTGGACATCGACGAGAAGGCCGAGTTGGTGCGTCGCCAGTTGGAGGCTGCGCTGACCGTCAAGCCCGCGGAGTTGGAGTGGACCCTGGCCCGCACCGAGCACCCCGACGCCGACACCGAAGAAACGGCCAGCGCGCTACTGCGCTGCGTGGTCCGCGACTCCGATCCCGCGAATGTGGGTCGCCAGTTTTCCTCGGCCGCAGTGGAATTGGCACTGGCCAGCTATCCGGGCTTTACCGTCACCGCCCCTCCCGGCGACGGTCAGGTGTACGGGGTGTTCACCGCCGGCTACGTCGACGCTTCGAAAGTGCCGCATGTCGCCGTGCACGCCGACGGGACCGGGACCTACATCCCTTGTGCCACCGAGACTCTCAAGCTTGTTCCAGCCGACCCGCCGCCGCTGCCTGAGCCATTGCCTTTCGCCCCGACTCGGCGGGTACCGCTGGGCCGGATCGCCGCGGCCCGCAGCGGCGACAAGGGCGGGTCGGCCAATGTCGGAGTATGGGTGCGCACCGACGAGCAGTGGCGCTGGGTGGCCAACACGCTGACCGTCGAGCTGCTCAAGGAGTTGCTGCCCGAGACGGCCGAGCTGCCGGTCACCCGTCACCTGCTGCCCAACCTGCGCGCGCTGAATTTCGTCATTGAGGAGATCCTCGGCCAGGGCGTCGCCTACCAAGCGCGTTTCGACCCGCAGGCCAAGGGGCTGGGCGAATGGCTGCGCAGCCGCCACGTCGACATTCCGGAAGGGCTGCTGTGAACATCTGGGCCACACCCGAACGCAACCAGCTTCGTAAGACGGTGCGCTCCTTCGCTGAGCGAGAGATCTTGCCCCACATCGACGAGTGGGAGCGCATCGGTGAGTTGCCGCGCGAGCTGCACCGGCGCGCGGGCGCTGCCGGGCTGCTGGGGGCGAACTTCCCCGAGGCTGTCGGTGGCGGTGGCGGAGATGGCGCCGACGCTGTGATCGTCTGCGAAGAGCTGCACGAGGCCGGTGTTCCCGGCGGCGTGTTCGCGTCGCTGTTCACCTGCGGCATCGCGGTGCCGCACATGATCGCGTCCGGTGATGCGGTGCTGATCGAGAAGTTCGTCCGCCCGACATTGGCCGGCGAGCTGATCGGTGCGTTGGCCATCACCGAGCCCGGCGGCGGCTCCGATGTCGGCCACTTGCGGACCACGGCGGCGCGGGACGCTGATCACTACGTGGTCAACGGCGCAAAGACCTACATCACCTCCGGGGTACGTGCCGACTACGTCGTCACCGCGGTGCGCACCGGTGGCCCTGGCGCTGCGGGAGTTTCGTTGCTGGCGGTCGAGAAAGGCACGCCGGGATTCGAGGTCAGCCGCAAGCTGGACAAGATGGGTTGGCGCTCGTCGGACACCGCGGAGCTGTCCTATGTGGACGCCGCGGTACCGGCGGCCAACCTGGTCGGTGCGGAGAACAGCGGCTTCGCCCAGATCGCGCAGGCATTCGTCGCCGAGCGCATCGCCCTTGCCGCGCAGGCCTATTCGAGCGCACAGCGATGCCTCGACATCACCGCACAATGGTGCCGCGACCGCGAGACGTTCGGCCGGCCCCTGATATCTCGGCAAGCCGTGCAGAACACGCTGGCCGAGATGGCCCGTCGCATCGATGTCGCGCGCGTCTACTCGCACCACGTGGTGGAGCGCCAACTGGCCGGCGAGACCAACCTGATCGCGCAGGTGTGTTTCGCCAAGAACACCGCCGTCGAGGCGGGCGAATGGGTGGCCAACCAAGCCGTTCAACTGTTCGGCGGCATGGGATACATGTCCGAGTCCGAGGTCGAACGCCAGTACCGCGATATGCGAATCATCGGCATCGGCGGCGGCACAACTGAAATCCTGACCTCACTGGCCGCCAAGACACTCGGGTATCAATCGTGACCACGCTGCAGTCGACGCTTGACCCTAAGGGTGACGCCTATTCCGACGCGGCGGCAGCGGCGAGCACACGACTCATTGAAATCGAAGCCGAGCTCGCCAAAGCGCTCGGCGGTGGCGGGCCCAAGTATGTCGAGCGCCACCACGCCCGCGGCAAGCTGACCGCCCGGGAGCGCATCGAGCTGCTCGTCGACCCCGACTCCCCGTTCCTGGAGCTGAGTCCGCTGGCGGCGTGGGGCAGCGCGTTCACGGTCGGTGCCAGCCTCGTCACGGGCATCGGCGCGGTATCCGGCGTGGAATGCATGATCGTCGCCAATGACCCGACGGTCAAAGGTGGCACCAGCAACCCCTGGACATTGCGAAAAATTCTGCGGGCCAACCAGATTGCCTTCGAAAACCGGCTGCCCGTCATTTCGCTGGTGGAATCCGGCGGGGCCGACCTTCCCACCCAGAAGGAAATCTTTATCCCCGGCGGCCAAATGTTCCGCGACCTGACCCGGCTGTCGGCGGCCGGCATCCCGACGATTGCGCTGGTGTTCGGCAACTCCACCGCGGGCGGTGCGTACGTGCCGGGGATGTCCGATCACGTGGTGATGATCAAAGAACGTTCGAAGGTCTTTCTGGCCGGCCCACCGCTGGTCAAGATGGCCACCGGCGAGGAATCCGACGACGAGTCGCTGGGCGGCGCCGAAATGCACTCCCGCGTCTCGGGTTTGGGTGACTACTTCGCGGTTGACGAACTCGACGCGATCCGCATCGGGCGTCGCATCGTCGCGCGGCTCAACTGGGCCAAACAGGGACCCGCGCCGGGACCGGTCGCCGAGCCACTGTTCGACGCTGAGGAACTGATCGGCATTGCGCCCGCCGATCTGCGCATTCCGTTCGACCCGCGCGAAGTGATCGCCCGCATCGTCGACGGCTCGGAGTTCGACGAGTTCAAGGCGCTTTATGGCTCGTCGCTGGTTACCGGCTGGGCGAGGTTGCACGGCTACCCGCTGGGCATCCTGGCCAACGCCCGCGGCGTGCTCTTCAGCGAGGAGTCGCAAAAGGCCACCCAGTTCATCCAGCTGGCCAACCGGTCCAACACGCCACTGTTGTTCTTGCACAACACCACCGGATACATGGTGGGTAAGGACTATGAAGAGGGCGGCATGATCAAGCACGGATCGATGATGATCAACGCCGTGTCCAACTCCACCGTGCCGCATATCTCCCTGCTGATCGGCGCTTCGTACGGTGCCGGCCATTACGGCATGTGCGGCCGCGCCTACGACCCGCGGTTCTTGTTCGCTTGGCCCAGTGCCAAAGCCGCCGTGATGGGTGGCGCGCAGCTGGCCGGGGTGTTGTCGATCGTGAGCAGGGCCGCCGCCGAGGCGCGCGGCCAGCAAGTCGACGAGGAAGCCGACGCGGCGATGCGGGCCGCCGTCGAAGGCCAGATCGAGGCCGAGTCGCTCCCGTTGGTGCTGTCCGGGATGCTTTACGACGACGGGGTGATCGACCCGCGCGACACCCGTACCGTTCTGGGAATGTGTTTGTCCGCCATAGCCAATGGCCCGATCAAGGGGACGTCGAACTTCGGCGTCTTCCGGATGTGACGCTGATGCGAATCACGCGAGTTCTGGTTGCAAACCGCGGCGAGATCGCCCGGCGGGTGTTCGCGACGTGCCGCCGGCTGGGCCTGGGCACCGTCGCTGTCTACACCGATCCCGACGCCGGGGCGCCGCATGTCGCCGAGGCCGACGCCCGCGTCCGGCTGCCGCGAACTAATGACTATCTGAACGCCGAGGCGATCATCGCGGCGGCGCGCGCCGCGGGCGCCGACGCGGTGCACCCCGGCTACGGATTCCTCTCGGAGAACGCCGAGTTCGCCGCCGCCGTGCAAGCCGCGGGCCTGATTTGGGTTGGGC
>NZ_JBAPPI010000857.1:0-1848 GCF_049280035.1 Mycobacterium sp.
GTCAAACCCGAAAACGTGTTGATCTCCGATGAGGGCGACGTCAAAATCGTCGACTTCGGTTTGGTGCGGGCGGTCGCCGCAGCCGGAATCACTTCCACCAGCGTCATTCTCGGCACCGCCGCCTACCTGTCCCCCGAACAAGTCCGGGACGGAAACGCCACCCCGCGCAGCGACGTCTATGCCGTGGGCATTGTGGCCTACGAGCTGCTAACCGGACAGACGCCGTTTTCCGGCGACTCGGCATTGTCGGTCGCATACCAACGCCTTGATACCGACGTGCCCGTCCCCAGCACCGTGATCGACGGCGTTCCCGCGCAATTCGACGAGCTGGTCGGTCGCGCTACGGCGCGTGACCCCGCCGCCCGCTACGCAGACGCACAAGAAATGGGCGCCGAACTGCAAGCGATCGTCGACGAGTTGGCGCTACCGGAATTTCGGGTGCCCGCGCCGCGCAACTCCGCACAACACCGCTCGGCCGCGCTGCATCACAGCCAGATCGACCAACACCAGACCACGGAGGCGCAACAGCCGCCAGCCCAGCGGCCACCGGTGCACCACCCCACTCGTCAGCTGACCCGGGGACCCCAGGACTGGCCGGCTGAACCCGACGCGCGGACCGATGACGAATACCAAGAGCTATCAGGCCAATTCGCCGGGATCGACCTGATCGAGTTCGCACTCGAGCGCCAGCACGCCCGACGCATGGTGCTGATCTGGGTTGCGGTCGTGTTGTCGGTCACCGGGATGATTGCCGCCGCGGCATGGACCATCGGCAGCAACCTGAGCGGATTGCTCTAGCTGCCGTCGCGGGAGAATCTTGTTCAGTCGCGCAACATTTCGGCGACCAGGAACGCCAGCTCCAAAGACTGCTGGGTGTTCAGCCGCGGGTCGCATGCCGTCTCATAGCGGCCGGCCAGGTCGGTGTCCGAAATGTCTTGCGCGCCACCTAGACACTCGGTGACGTTGTCTCCGGTGATCTCGACATGGATACCTCCCGGGTGGGTGCCCAGCGCCCGGTGCACCTCGAAGAAGCCCTGCACCTCGTCGACAATGCGGTCGAAATGCCGTGTTTTGTAACCGGTGGACGACTCGTGGGTGTTGCCGTGCATGGGATCGCACTGCCAGATCACCTGATGACCGGTGGCTTGCACCTTCTCGATGATCGGCGGCAACAGGTCGCGCACCTTGTTGTTGCCCAGCCGGCTCACCAGGGTCAACCGCCCCGGCTTGTTGTGCGCGTCAAGGCGCTCGACGTATTCGACGGCTTGCTCGGGTGTCGTCGTCGGCCCGATCTTGACGCCGATCGGGTTCGCGATCACCTCGGCCAACGCGATGTGCGCGCCGTCGAGTTGCCGGCTCCGGTCGCCGATCCAAAGGTAGTGCGCCGACAGGTCATACAGCTGCGGCTTGCCGTCCTCCTGGTGAGACAGCCGTAGCATGGCTCGCTCGTAGTCGAGCACCAAAGCTTCATGGCTGGCGTAGATTTCGGCGGTCTGCAGGTTGCGGTCGGCCACCCCGCAAGCGCTCATGAATTTCAGGCCCCGGTCTATCTCGCTGGCCAGCGCCTCGTAGCGCGCGCCGGCCGGCGAGGTCCGGACGAATTCCCGGTTCCAGTCGTGCACCAGATGCAGCGACGCCAGCCCGGACGATGTCAGGGCGCGCACCAGGTTCATCGCCGTACCAGCGTTGGCGTAAGCCCGTACCAACCGCGACGGGTCGTGCTCACGCGCCGCGGCGTCTGGGGCGAATCCGTTTACCATGTCGCCGCGGTAGGAGCGCAATCCGAGCGCGTCGAGGTCCGACGACCGGGGCTTGGCGTACTGCCCGGCGATGCGGGCTAACTTGACC
>NZ_JBAPPI010000858.1:0-5914 GCF_049280035.1 Mycobacterium sp.
CCATGAAGACGTCATTGCTCAGATCGACCTTCATACCGCCGGCACCGATGCTGTCTGCCATCTGTTCTGTCAACGCCAGCATCTCATCGCCGTGGGCGGCGAAATGAAGATCTGTCCCACAGATTCCACACGACCGCACTGCAACTAGAACCTGGCCGGATTCGGGCACCGGCTCCGGCACGTCGTCGCGATACACCATGCGGCCTTCGCGTAACACCGCGGCGCGCATCAGCTGTTCTCGCTTTCCATCTTGAGTTCATCGGTGTGCTCGGTGATGGCCTTGACCACCGCCTCGCCGGCGCGGCCAAGCAATTGCTCACGCATGCCCTTGGCCCATTCATGGGATGCCCGAGGTGCCTCCAATTGCCCTTTAAAATGCGGAATCACCTTGCGGGCGAACAGATCATAGGAGTGATAGGTCGCCTGTGGCGACGCCCAGTCGTGGCCCAGCAACAAGAAGCCGCCGAATCCGCCCGACCGGACCAGCAGGTCCTCGATGTAGCCGATCGCCTCCTCGGGCGTGCCGATGCAGCAGTTGCCCCTCGCCGCGTAGTCTGCGACGAACTCGCGGGGGGACTGCGCGCCCTCGACCAGATTGGCCAACGGCACGAACCCGGCAGCGCCGAAGTATTTCGCGAAGTCCTGCAGGCCGTAGGTGCAGTCGTCAATCGCTTGATCTCGGGTGTCGGCCAAATGCAGGATGCCGAGCACCCGCCAGTTGGCCCGGTCGGGCTCGTCGTGTCCGGCTTTGCCGGCTTGCTCGCACACGACTTCCCAGGTGTTTTCCAGCGCCGCATAGCCGCCCGGCACCGACATCGACAGCGACAGCAACGACGTGCCCAACGCGCCGGCGAGCCGCGGTCCGGACGGTGAAATCATTGCCGCCGTTGAGATTTCGGGATAAGGCCAGGTGTAAGGGCGGATGTGCAACTGGGCATCGCGCAGCGTGAACCAGTCCGAGTGGCGGTTGATCCGCTCATCGGGCGCGGCGCGGAACAGGGCTAGGATCGCCTCCAGCGATTCATGCATCATTCGGCGCTGCTCGACCGGATCGATCCCCATCATGTAGGCGTCCGACGGCAGGGCGCCCGGACCGGTACCGAACATCACCCGCCCGCGGGTCAGGTGATCCAACAACACCCAGCGGTCGGCCACCATCAGCGGGTGGTGGTAGGGCAGCGATACAACACCGGTGCCCAACCGGATGTGCTTGGTCCGCTCGGCCGCCGCGGCGATGAACACCTCCGGGCAGGCGATCAGCTCGTAGCCGCCGGAGTGATGTTCACCGAACCACGCTTCGTCGAAGCCCAGACGGTCCAGGGCGACCACTCGCTCCATGTCGTATTCGAGTGCAGTCGTGGGGGATTGGCCGGTCGGATGAAACGGTGTGATGAAGACACCGAAGTTCAGCGGGCGGCTCATCGCAGCGTTACACCCGAGAGGAAGTCCAGCACCACCTCGTTGACTTGGTCCGGGCGCTCCTGTTGCAGCCAGTGTCCGGCGCCGTCGATCATCACCTCACGGTAGGGACCGGTCACCACCTCCCGGGTGCGGTCGCGGCGCATGAAGCCCCCCACCGGATCGTCGGTGCCGGCGACGAACAATGCCGGCACCGAGATGGTGGCGGCCGGCGGGTCGGCCAGGAGTTCCCAGTTGCGGTCCAGGTTGCGATACCAGTTCAGCCCGCCGGTGAAACCGGTGCGGGTGAACTCCGCGATGTAGTGGTCGAGTTCCTCGGCGCTAATCCAGTTCGGCAGGCCATCGGCTTCGGGTAGCCGCTCGATGAACCCCTCCGATCCGGGTCGGAGCATCCGCGCCGCGGCTGCATGGTCATCCGGCGCGCGCAAGCCCGCCATCATCCGTCGGATCGTCTTTGCGGGGTCGGCGCCCAGTTCGGCGTCGGCTACCCCAGGCTCTTGGAAATAGAGCATGTAGAAAAAGTTGTCGCCGAACAGCATGCGGAACGCCTGTGTCGGCGGAACCTGGGCGCGTGGCACCGGCGGAACGCTCAAACCGACAACCGCCGCCACCCGGTCGGGATGCAGTTGCGCTGAGCTCCATACCACCGGGGCACCCCAATCGTGACCGATGAGTACCGCCCGCTCGGCGCCGACGTCGTCGAGCAAGCCGATCACGTCGGCAGACAGCTCGGCGATGTTGTAGGCGGAGATGTCGTCGGGCCGGCTGGAGCCGCCGTAACCGCGCTGATCCGGGGCCAGCACGTGGTACCCGGCGGCGGCCAGCGCCGGGATCTGGTGGCGCCATGAATAGGCGAGTTCGGGAAAACCGTGGGCCAGCACCACTAATGGTGCGCCGGGCTCACCGGCTTCGACGGTGTGCAGCCGCACGCCATTGGTTTCAATATTGCGCTCAGTGATCGATATGCTGTCGGGCACCGTCTCACCAAAGCACACCCCTGGTCCGCCCGAAAGGTGTCCGGCGGTTGGGTGCGCCGGTAATGGCAATTGGCGGGAACTGCCATTCGTTCTTTCTACGGCAGATCGAAACGGCATGATTCCGGCCCTTGGCGACCGCTGCGTCCGGCTGCGCCGAGCTGGCGATCGCCACGGGGCGGTAACCTGGACTATTCCAGCTGCGTGTATCGGGAAGGACCTGGCCGGCGGCGGCCGATGATTGATGAACCGGAAAAACGTGATCCGCACGCTCACGGCGATCGCTGTCGTGCTGCTGCTTGGTTGGTCATTCTTCTATTTCGGCGATGACACGCGCGGCTATAAGCCGGTCGACACCTCTGTGGCGATGACCCAAATCAAGGGCGGCAACGTCAAGAGTGCACAGATTGACGATCGCGAACAGCAGGTGCGGATAACGCTGAAAAAGGCCAGTACCGGCACCGACGGCTCCGACAAGATCATCACCAAGTACCCGACCGGCTACGCGGTTCCCTTGTTCGACGCGTTGACCAGTAAAGACGCAGACGCCCAGGTCAGCACCGTCGTCAACCAGGGCAACGTCCTGGGCTCGTTGCTGATCTACGTGCTGCCATTGCTGCTCTTGGTCGGCCTGTTCATGATGTTTTCCCGCATGCAGGGCGGCGCGCGGATGGGCTTCGGCTTCGGCAAATCGCGGGCCAAGCAGCTCTCCAAAGACATGCCCAAGACCACGTTCGCCGACGTCGCGGGCGCTGACGAGGCGGTCGAGGAGCTCTACGAGATCAAGGACTTTCTGCAGAACCCGTCGCGATACCAGGCGCTTGGCGCCAAGATTCCCAAGGGCGTGCTGCTGTACGGGCCGCCGGGAACCGGTAAGACGCTGTTGGCCCGCGCTGTTGCCGGCGAGGCCGGCGTCCCGTTCTTCACGATCTCGGGGTCGGACTTCGTCGAGATGTTCGTCGGTGTCGGCGCATCCCGGGTCCGTGACCTGTTCGAACAGGCCAAGCAGAACAGCCCGTGCATCATCTTCGTCGACGAGATCGACGCGGTCGGCCGTCAGCGCGGTGCCGGGCTGGGCGGCGGTCACGACGAGCGCGAGCAGACGCTCAACCAGTTGCTGGTCGAGATGGACGGCTTCGGTGAGCGCGCCGGCGTGATCCTGATCGCGGCCACCAACCGGCCCGACATCCTCGACCCGGCGCTACTTCGGCCCGGTCGCTTCGACCGCCAGATTCCGGTGTCCAGCCCCGACCTGGCCGGCCGGCGCGCGGTGCTGCGGGTGCACTCCAAGGGCAAGCCCTTCGGCCCTGACGTCGAATTCGACGGGCTGGCCAAGCGGACCGTCGGCATGACCGGCGCCGATCTGGCCAACGTCATCAACGAGGCGGCGCTGCTGACCGCCCGCGAGAACGGCACCGTGATCACCGGCGCCGCCCTGGAAGAGGCAGTCGATCGGGTGGTCGGCGGGCCGCGGCGCAAGAGCCGGATCATCAGCGAGCAAGAGAAAAAGATCACCGCCTACCACGAAGCCGGGCACACGCTGGCCGGCTGGGCGATGCCGGGCGTCGACCCGGTCTACAAGGTGACGATCCTGGCCCGGGGTAGCACTGGCGGCCACGCGCTGGCGGTGCCCGAGGATGACAAGGGCATGCATACCCGCTCGGAACTGATCGCCCGGCTGGTCATGGCGCTGGGCGGGCGTGCCGCCGAAGAGTTGGTATTTCATGAGCCCACTACCGGCGCGGTGTCCGACATCGAACAGGCCACCAAAATCGCGCGCGCGATGGTCACCGAATTCGGGATGAGTTCTAAGCTCGGTGCGGTCAAATACGGCACCGAACACGGAGATCCCTTTCTCGGCCGGACCATGGGGAACCAAGCCGATTACTCCCACGAGGTCGCGCGGGATATCGACGACGAGGTACGCAAGCTCATCGAGACCGCGCACACTGAGGCCTGGGAGATTCTCACCGAATACCGCGACGTGCTGGACATTGTGGCCGGCGAGCTGCTGGAAAAGGAAACGCTGCACCGCGCCGAATTGGAGGCGATCTTCGCCGACGTCGAAAAGCGGCCACGGCTCACCATGTTCGACGACTTTGGTGGCCGCATTCCGTCCGACAAGCCGCCGATCAAAACACCCGGCGAGCTGGCCATCGAGCGCGGCGAACCGTGGCCCAAGCCGGCGCCCGAACCTGCCTTCAAGGCTGCCATCGCGGCGGCGGCGCGGGATGCGGCACAGTCCGAGACTGATCGAGCCACCAACGGCGCCAACGGTTCTCACGGTGGAGCGGCTGGCCCGCAGGGCCCTGGTGTTGAAGGCGTGCCAGCCTCTGCACCGCAGCACTCGACGCAACCCGATTACGGTGCACCGGCAGGCTGGCACGCTCCCGGCTGGCCACCGCCGCCGCCGGGTTACTGGTACCCGCCGCAATCCCCGCCGCCGCCGCCACCGCACTGGCCGCAGCCACCGCACAACTACGCGGGCTCGGCGGGCCAGCCTTATCCCCCGTATCCGCCGTATCCCCCGTATCCGCCCCCTGGTGCACCCGCACCGGAGCCCGGCCAGCCCGTCGACCCGCCTGGTGGCGACCCGAGTCCGTCCAACCCGTCGGCGCACGGCTGAACGAACGGAGGCTTCGATCGTGCAGCCAAATTCCCACACCGCGCCGAATTCCCGAATCGCGACCTTGAGTACCGCGGTCTTTGACCAGGCGCGTGCCGAGGCCGCGATCCGCGAGCTGCTGTATGCGATCGGAGAGGACCCGGAACGACACGGTCTGCTGGACACCCCGGCACGCGTCGCCCGCAGTTACCGCGAGATGTTCGCCGGGCTGTACACCGATCCCGACACCGTGCTGGACACCACGTTCGACGAGCAGCACGACGAGTTGGTGATCATCAAGGAGATCCCGCTTTACTCCACCTGCGAACACCACTTGGTTCCTTTCCACGGTGTCGCGCACGTGGGATACATCCCCGGTCATCACGGCCGGGTGACCGGATTGTCCAAGGTTGCGCGGCTGGTGGACCTCTACGCCAAGCGGCCACAGGTACAGGAGCGGCTCACCGCCCAGATCGCCGACGCCCTGATGCGCAAACTGCATCCGCGCGGGGTCATCGTCATCATCGAGGCCGAGCACCTGTGCATGTCGATGCGAGGTGTCCGTAAGCCCGGAGCTGTTACCACGACGTCGGCGGTGCGTGGACAGTTCAAGTCCGACAATGCATCTCGAGCTGAGGCGCTCGAACTGATCTTGCGCAAGTGAGCACGACGCGGGTCAAAGTCATGGGGGTGGTGAACGTCACCGACGACTCGTTCTCGGATGGCGGGCACTACCTGGAGGCTGATCGCGCTGTTGAGCACGGCCTGGCGTTGGCCGCCGACGGCGCGGCGATCATCGACGTCGGCGGAGAGTCGACCCGGCCCGGCGCGGTCCGCATCGACCCTGGGGTGGAGACTGCCCGCGTCGTTCCTTTCGTCAAAGAGTTGGCGTCACAAGGCATTACGGTCAGTATCG
>NZ_JBAPPI010000859.1:0-3300 GCF_049280035.1 Mycobacterium sp.
ACCATGGTGCGGTTGCGCGAGTTCTCGGCGAAGGCGGGCCGCCAGGTGATGAAGGACTACGTGGCCTACCCGGCGATGACCGCACGGTCACCGGGTGCGACGTTCACGTCGACGCTGAAGGCCAATGCGGTCGCGAACGTCATCCGCAATGTGTGGGCCAACGCAGTGATCTTCTGCGGCCACTTCCCCGACGGCGCCGAGAAATTCACCAAGACCGACATGCTCGGCGAGACCAAGGGCCAGTGGTATCTGCGGCAGATGCTGGGCAGTGCCAACTTCAACGCCGGCCCGGCGATGCGGTTCATGAGCGGCAACCTGTGCCACCAAATCGAACACCACCTGTACCCGGATCTGCCGAGCAACCGGTATGCCGAGATATCAGTGCGGGTGCGCGAGCTCTGCGACAAGTACGACTTGCCTTACACCACAGGCTCTTTCCTGATGCAGTACGGCAAGACCTGGCGGACCATCGCCAAGCTGTCGCTGCCGGACAAATACCTGCGCGACACCGCCGACAACGCACCGGAGACCCGCAGCGAGTCGATGTTCTCCGTGCTGGACGAGAACTTCGCCGGCACCGATCCGGCGACCGGACGACGCCGTGGCCTGAAGACCGCGATTGCCACCGTGCGGGGTTGGCGCCGCGACAAGCGAGCGAAAGCGCTGGCGGCCCGCGACGACTTGGCGGCCTAGGAGGCCGACTCAGCGATGGCGACTAGCCGCTGCAACGTCGCCAGCTGCGGCTCGTAGTCGCCTTCGAGTTTCGCCAACAGCGTCGTGATACCCGCTGCGCGGTAGCGGTGCACCCGCTCGGCGATGGCGTCAGGTGTGCCGAGCAGATTGGTGAGGCGGCCAAGGTCGAGCGGCACCGAGCTGCGGGCTTCGTCGTGTTTCCCGGCTTTCCACAGCCCGGCGACGGTTTCGACTTCAGTCCCGTAACCCAGGCGGGTGAACGCATTGTTATAGAAGTTGTAGGTGGTCCCGACGCCCGTACCGCTGGCGCCCATGGCGCCGATGGTGAACGCGTATCCGTCGGCGTGGCGGCGCGCGGCAGCGTCGGCGGCGGCTTGATCGTCGTGGAACTCGACTGCGACGGGGGCGACCAGGTAGAGCTGGTCGAGGGTCCGGCCGGCCCGCTGAGCTCCTTCTCGCAACGGGCCCAAAAACACCTCGGCGGCTTCCGGAATGAAGGCGTTGCCCAGCCAGCCGTCGGCCGCCTCGCCGGTCAGTCGCAGGTTTTGCGGGCCCATCGCCGCCACGTAGACCGGAACATGATCGGGCCGCACCAGCGGTCGCAGTGCGGCGCCGCGACTGTCCGGCAGTGGCAGCGGGTAGACCTCGCCGGCGTGCTCAAGCCGCTCGCCGCGGCTGATGATGCGGATGATCTCGATGGTCTCCCGGGTGGTCTGCACCGGTTTGCGGAACCGGACACCGTGCCAGCCCTCCATGACCCGTGGTCCCGAGGTGCCGATGCCCAAGATGAAGCGGCCCGCGGAGAGCTCCTGCAGGCTCAGCGCCGACGTCGCCAACAGCGCCGGGCTGCGCGAACCCAACTGCACGACAAACGTTCCGATTTTGACCGACGACGTCTTGGCGGCCAGATAAGCCAGCCCGGTCAGCGCGTCGTAACCCCAGACCTCGGGCACCCACAACGACGTCACACCGATCCGCTCGGCGGCGACGGCGAACTCCGCCGCGCCCGGTAAGCGGGGTTCGATCATCGCGCCGACCTTCATGGCTGGCATGCTAGCCACTATTGCAAAAGGGATGGCACCTCGCACCGGTGGGCACCGAGAAGGATGAAACAATGCGATACCGCGATCAACCCACAGCCGAAGTGACACAGCGTGTTCGGTGTGATGTAGGCACGGCTTGGGATTTGGTGACCGACATCGGCCTGCCCGCGCGCTGCTCATCGGAACTCCAGGCCGTCGAGTGGCTTGACGGGGCCAACGCGGTTGAAGTCGGTGCGCGGTTCCGCGGCCGCAACAAGCATGAGGCGTTCGGCGACTGGGCGACCGTCTGCGAGGTCGTCGAAGTCGAGGACGAACGCCGTTGGGTGTACAACGTCATCGGGCCCGAGGGCATCAGCGCGACATGGGGATTCGAG
Organism: Mycobacterium sp.; assembly: GCF_049280035.1. Classification (GTDB taxonomy): domain Bacteria; phylum Actinomycetota; class Actinomycetes; order Mycobacteriales; family Mycobacteriaceae; genus Mycobacterium. Next base: position 2,111 of record NZ_JBAPPI010000859.1, read on the forward strand.
GTCGAACCGGCCAGCGACGGCGTGCTGATCCGGCAGTGGGGTCGGATGGGGCCGGGACCGTCGGGACTTACCCCGGCGATCGTCGCCCAACCGGAGAAGGAGGCCAGGATCGTCTCCCGGCGCCTGGCCGAATGGCAGCAGAACATGCAGGCCAACCTCGAACAGATTCGGTCGCAGGCCGAGAGCTGAGGTTCAGGCCTCATGCAGCGCGGCTAGCAGCCGCCGTGCGGCGGCGACGCGACGGGTGGCCGGGCCGGTCAGGGTGTCCAGCGCGCATTCGGGATCGGCGGGTGGACCCATGTGTCCGCAGCCGCGCGGGCATTCCTCGATGGCTTCGGCCAGATCCGAAAACGCGACGATCACGTCGTTGGGTTGGATATGGGCCAGCCCGAACGATCGGATCCCCGGGGTATCGATCACCCACCCGCTGCCGTCGAACGGCAACGCCACCGATTGTGTCGAAGTGTGCCGGCCCCGGCCGATGTCGGTCACCTCGCCGACTGCTCGATGCGCTTCGGGCACAAGGCGATTCACCAACGTCGACTTGCCCACCCCGGAATGGCCCAGTAGCACTGTGATTTTGCCGTCAAGCAGGTGCGCTACAGCGTCCAACGGATCGTCACGGCCCGCGATGATCACCGCGAGATCCAGGTCGGCGAACTGCTCAGCGAACGGCGTGGCGGGCGCCAGATCGGTCTTGGTCAGGCACAGGATCGGGAACAGCCCGCCGGTATACGCCGCGATCAGTGTCCGGTCGACCAGCCCGGTGCGCGGCGGCGGGTCGGCCAGCGCCACCACGATCAGCAGTTGGTCGGCGTTGGCGACGAAGACCCGCTCGGTGGGATCGGTGTCATCGGCGGTGCGCCGCAACACTGTTCGACGCGGGCCGCGCCGCACGATGCGGGCCAACGTATCGGGGCGGCCGGAAAGGTCGCCGACGATGTCGACGTCGTCGCCGACGACGATCGGTGTGCGGCCCAGTTCTCTTGCCCGCATCGCAGTGACCCTGCGGTCGGGGTCGCCGTCGAGCACACATCCCCAGCGGCCGCGGTCGACGCTGACCACCATGGCCGGCTTTGCGTCGGCGTGCTCAGGCCTGGTCTTGGTCCGCGGTCGCGAACCCCGTCCCGAGCGGATCTTGACGTCGGACTCGTCGTAGTCGCCGGGCCTCAACCGCCGGACTCCGCAAG